>JAYVOV010000512.1:0-16303 GCA_043757735.1 Burkholderiaceae bacterium | reverse complement strand
GGCGCAGCTTGCGGATCTCGGTTTCGGTGCTGTCGAGCAGATACGCCAGGCGACGATCCGAGAAGCCCTTCTTCTTGAGCCACAGCAGCGTTGCGCGGTCGATGTCGCCGAGCGTGCGCTTGTCCAGCGCCATCTCGATGTCGACAATCTCCTTGATCTGCGCCAGGAACCAGGGATCGATGTGGGTGAGTTTGTGCACCTCCTCGAGGCTGAAGCCGGCGGCGAAGGCATCGCCAACGTACCAGATCCGGTCAGGGCCGGGCTCGCCCAACTCTTGTTCAATAATTTCGCGATCGGTGGTCTTCTGGTTGAGCCCGTCGACGCCCACCTCGAGGCCGCGCAATGCCTTCTGGAAGCTCTCCTGGAAGGTGCGTCCGATGGCCATCACCTCGCCCACCGATTTCATCTGAGTGGTGAGATGGGAGTCGGCCTGCGGGAATTTCTCAAAGGCGAAGCGCGGAATCTTGGTGACGACGTAGTCGATGCTGGGCTCGAACGAAGCCGGGGTCGCACCGCCGGTGATGTCGTTGCGCAGTTCGTCCAGCGTGTACCCCACCGCCAGTTTGGCGGCCACTTTGGCGATCGGGAAGCCGGTCGCCTTGGAGGCCAGCGCAGACGACCGGCTGACCCGCGGGTTCATCTCGATGACGATCATGCGGCCGTCGGCCGGGTTGATCGCGAACTGCACATTGCTGCCGCCGGTGGCGATACCAATCTCGCGCAGAATTGCGATCGACGCATCGCGCATCACTTGGTATTCCTTGTCGGTGAGGGTCTGCGCGGGGGCAACCGTGATGGAGTCGCCGGTGTGCACACCCATGGGATCGAGGTTCTCGATCGAGCACACGATGATGCAGTTGTCCGCGCAGTCGCGGACAACTTCCATCTCGAACTCTTTCCAGCCGATCAGGCTCTCTTCGATCAGCAGTTCGCTGGTCGGCGAGGCTTCGATGCCGCGTTTGCAGATGGTCTCGAACTCTTCGGCGTTGTAGGCAATGCCGCCACCCGTACCGCCCAGCGTGAAACTCGGGCGAATGATGACCGGAAAACCGGCCGCGCCGGTCATTTCGGCAATGCTCCTTTGCACCGTCCACGCTTCGTCCAGCGTGTGCGCGACGCCCGAGCGGGCCGAACCCAGCCCGATGGAGGTCATCGCGTCCTTGAATTTACTGCGGTCTTCGGCTTTGTCGATCGCCTCGGGCGACGCGCCGATCAGTTCGACCCTGTATTTGGTCAGCACGCCATGATGGTGCAGGTCGAGCGCGCAGTTCAGCGCGGTCTGTCCGCCCATGGTCGGCAGGATCGCATCCGGGCGCTCCTTGGCGATGATGCTCTCGACCACCTGCCAGGTGATCGGCTCGATGTAGGTGACATCGGCGGTCTCGGGGTCGGTCATGATCGTGGCCGGATTGCTGTTGACCAGAATTACCTTGAAGCCTTCTTCGCGCAGGGCCTTGCAGGCCTGCGCGCCAGAGTAGTCGAACTCGCAGGCCTGGCCGATGACGATCGGGCCTGCGCCGATGATGAGGATGCTGTGAATGTCGGTGCGCTTCGGCATGTTCGGGCCGTTAAGAGAGTGGTGGTGCGACGAACGGGCGCCGCAAGAATGGGCTGTGCGGCATGGTCACGCGCGCGCCTGCGTCCCGGCCTGGATCCTGGCCTGGATCCCGGCCTGGATCATGAGCGCGACGAAACGGTCGAACAGATACGCGATGTCACGCGGGCCCGGGCTCGCCTCGGGATGCCCCTGAAAACAAAAGGCGGGATGATCGGTGCGCGCAAGCCCCTGCACCGACTGGTCGAACAGGGACACGTGAGTGACCCGCATGTTCGGCGGCAGGGTCTGCGAATCGACAGCGAACCCATGGTTCTGGCTTGTGATCAGCACCTGCCCGGTGTCGAGGTCCTTGACCGGATGGTTGGCGCCGTGGTGCCCGAATTTCATCTTGAGCGTGCGGGCGCCAGAGGCCAGGCCCATGATCTGGTGGCCCAGACAGATGCCGAAGGTGGGGATGCCGAGTTCGATCAGTTCTCGAACGGCGGCGATCGCGTAGTCGCAGGGCTCGGGATCCCCCGGCCCGTTCGACAGAAACACGCCGTCCGGCTTCAGGGCAAGCGCCTGCGCGGCGCTGGCCTGAGCAGGCAGCACAGTGACATCGCAGCCGCGGTCGGCCAGCAGCCGCAAGATGCTGCGTTTGATGCCGTAGTCGAATGCCGCGACCTTGAAGCGACGGCCATCCTCGCGCACGCCGTTCGGCCGATAGCCGTCGCCCAATACCCAGCTGCCGCCGCTCCAGTCGTACGGCGCACTGGTGCTGACCACCTTGGCCAGATCCATGCCGGCCAGGCCGGGGAATGCGCGCGCGGCCGTCAGGGCGGCCTCGATATCCAGCGTTGCGCCAGGTTTGTCGGCTGCCAGCAGGCAACCGTTCTGGGCGCCTTTTTCGCGCAGCATGCGGGTGAGCTTGCGGGTGTCGAGCCCGGCAATGCCGGGGATTGCCTCACCGCGCAGGTACTCGGTCAGTGTGCCGGTGCTGCGCCAGTTCGACGCCAGCAGCGGCAGGTCGCGGATGACCAGGCCGGCCGCGTGAATGCGCGCCGACTCGACATCCTCCGGATTGATTCCATAACTGCCTATGTGCGGGTAGGTAAGCGTGACGATCTGCCGGCAGTAGCTGGGATCGGTCAGAATTTCCTGATACCCGGTCATGGCGGTATTAAAGACCACCTCGCCGACAGCCAGTACGGGCGCGCCGATCGAGTGGCCGTGGAAAACGCTGCCGTCGGCAAGCGCCAGGACGGCGGGGGCTAATTGGGGCAACACAGGCAACTCCTGATCCGGGTCCGCCAATCTGGCTCGCCCCAGCCTCCGAGAGGCTTGCTCACCCGGGTGATGCTGCGCGCCTTCTGGTGCGCAGCCTGCCTGGCGCGCAGCCTGCCGTTCAGCGCATCGGGCATGACGGCCGATGGTGCTATGAGTCCGGGTATAGCGCGCGCTTCAAGGGAGCTTGGAGCGTTATCGACGCAGGGCGAAGATTTGTAGGCGGACAAACTTATGGATTATAGCACGAAGAGGGCAGCCCGGCTGCCCCGCGCCAGCGCTCAGCCCCCGGGCACAGAGCGCCGATCGCGCATCGCCTGGGCAATGGTGCTGGCATCGACGTATTCGAGTTCGCTGCCCATCGGCACGCCGCGCGCCAGCCGGGTGACGGCCAGTCCACGCGCGCGCAGCAGTTCGCCCAGATAGTGGGCCGTCGCCTCGCCCTCCTGGGTGAAGTTGGTCGCCAGAATAACCTCGACAACTACACCGTCGCAGGCCCGCTGAAGCAGCTGCTCCAGGCCGATGTCGCGCGGCCCGACGCCGTCGAGCGGCGAGAGTCGGCCCATCAGCACGTAATACAGCCCCTGGAAGGCCAGGGTCTGTTCGACCATCAGCTGATCGGATGGTGACTCGACCACGCACAACAGCGAGGAATCGCGCCGCGCTGAAGCGCAGGTCTCGCACAGATCCTGGTCGGCGAAGGTGTTGCAGCGCCGGCAGCGGCGCAGTCCGATCAGCGCGCCCGCCAGCGCATCGGACAGTTGGCGTGCGCCTTCCCGGTCGTGCTGCAGCAGATGGAACGCGTAGCGCTGCGCCGATTTGGGGCCGACCCCCGGCAGGCGACGCAGTGCCAGGGTCAAAGCTTCGAGCAGTCCTGGGTGTTTCATGGGCAGATCCGGGCGCCGGCCGGGGCCCGCCCGCGCGGGACAGGCGCGAAACCCGGCACGACAGCGCGCGCGCTTACCGGCATGCCAGCGCGCGCGCTCAGAACGGCAGCTTGAATCCAGGCGGCAGCGGCAGCCCGGAAGTGACGCTGCCCATGCGTTCCTGCGCGGTCTGTTCGGCCCGGCGCAGCGCGTCGTTGACGGCAGCCACGACGAGATCTTCGAGCATGTCGCGATCTTCGCCGACCAGACTGGGATCGATGGTGACGCGCTTGATCTCGTTGCGACAGGTGATCAGCACCTTGACCAGCCCCGCTCCCGACTGCCCCTCGACTTCGACGAGCGCGAGCTGCTCCTGCATCTTCTTGAGGTTGTCCTGCATCTGCTGGGCCTGTTTCATCAGGCCTGCGAGTTGACCTTTCATCATGGCGTCGGTGTCCTTGGGGGAGAGAAATATTGAACGGTCAGGGTTCGATTGGACGAATCGAATCGGCAACGATCCGGCCACCGAGATCGTCGATGAGGCTGCGCACGAAGGGGTCGCGCTCGAGCGATTGCCGCGCATCGTCCATGCGCTGGCTGCGTTGCTCGCTGGCCACCTGGGCCGCGGTGCTGCCGCCAATCTGCCCGACTTCGACCGCCAGCCGGACCGGTGCGCCGAAAAACCCGCTGAGGCCTTCGCGCACCTTGTTCACTGTTGTCGCCTCGGCCAGCGGCCGGATCGGCACGCGCACCCGAAACGCCAGCGCGTCATGGCTGATGAGTTCGCTTTGCTCAAGAAACTGCTGGGCAAGTCCGGCGAGGCGGACGTGGGCCGCCAAACCCGGCCAGTCGCCGTCGAAATCCCGCACCGCCGCTTGCGCACCTGAGGTGCTGGTTTGGCCCTCAGGGAGCCGGGCCGTTGTCGCGGGGCGGGCCGTTGTCGCGGGGCCGGAGACTGCGTGCAAGGCGGGCGTGGACCGCTCCGGGGCGGGTGCTGCGGCCACCCGAGCAACTGCAACCGGTGCAACTGCCGTCCTGACGGCTGGCGCGGCGCGTGGCGCCGCCGCCCGTGAAACGGATTGCCCGCCAGCCGGGGGCACGCCGTCGTCGGGCCGGAAAGCCAGCATGCGCAGCAGGGTCATGGTGAACCCGATCTGCTCGTCTGGCGCCAGCGAAAGGTCGCGCGCGCCATGTATGACGATCTGGTAATAAACCTGCAGGTCTTCGGGCGAAAATCGATCGGCACAGGCCTGAAGTTCAACGGCGTCCTCACCGGGTGCCACGCCGGCCCGGCACAGGGCGACCCGCTGCAGCCACACCGCTAACTCGTCGAGGACCCGGGCAAACGGGGCGCCGGTAGCAGCCATTTCGTCGGCCGACGCGACCAGGGTCGGGCCGTCGCCAGCCAGCACGGCATCCATCAGGCGGGTGATCCAGCCGGCGTCGACAACTCCCAGCATTTCGCGCACCGCCTCCTGGCGGACACTGCCGCCGCCAAACGCGATGGCCTGATCGAGCAGCGACAAGGCATCGCGCATGCTGCCGGCTGCGGACTTGCCGATCAGCGCCAGCGCGGGCGCTTCGAACTCGACCTGCTCGGCCTCGAGGATGCGCGACAGATGCCCGGAAATTGCCGTCGGCGCCATATTCTTGAGCCCGAACTGCAGGCAGCGCGAAAGCACCGTGACCGGCACTTTTTGCGGGTCGGTGGTGGCCAGGATGAACACCACATGCGCGGGCGGCTCTTCGAGCGTCTTCAACATGGCGTTGAAGGCGTGGGTCGAGAGCATGTGCACCTCGTCGATCACGTAGACTTTGTAGCGACCCGCCACCGGCGAATAGACGGCCGCTTCGAGCAGTTGTGCCATCTCGTCGACGCCCCGATTCGAGGCCGCGTCCATCTCGAGGTAGTCGGGAAACCGCCCGCCATCGATCTCGGTACAGCTGCGGCAATGGCCGCAGGGTGTGTCCGTGATGCCGGTTTCGCAGTTCAGCGACTTGGCAAGAATTCGCGCGAGGGTGGTCTTGCCAACCCCCCGGGTGCCAGTGAACAGGTAGGCGTGGTGCAGCCGCTGGGTGCGCAGCGCGTGGGACAGAGCGCGCACGACATGGTCCTGCCCGACCAAGGTCGAGAAGTCGCGCGGTCGCCACTTGCGGGCAAGAACCTGATGGGCCATTTAGGTGAATTAGGGGGCGAGCCGGAACCCCGGCACTCGCAGAGGTTGGCTGTGGCTGCTTCCTTCCGGATCTGACCAGATTCACCATTCCACGATGCGGGGGGGCCCGCCCGTCCGAATTCTATCAGTCGGAACCGACTTCGCCCCGCAACCGGCAGCAAGATCAGGCCTATGGTATTTTCGAGCTCTCAATGAGGACTTCGACATGAGCGTCAATCACGTCTCCGACCACTCCTTCGACCAGGACGTCCTGAAATCGGATGTTCCAGTGCTGGTCGACTATTGGGCCGAATGGTGCGGCCCCTGCAAAATGATCGCCCCGATTCTCGAAGAAGTGTCGCGCGACTACGACGGCAAGGTGCAGGTCGCCAAGCTCAACGTCGACGACAACCAGGAAGTGGCGGCCAAGTACGGTATTCGCGGCATTCCCACCCTTATGTTGTTCAAGAAGGGCGAAGTCGTCGCAACCAAGGTTGGTGCTCTCTCAAAGTCCCAGCTCACCCAGTTTCTGGACAGCCATCTGTAATTCGTTGTAATCTCACGCTCGCTCGATAGCGCTGCCGTCGGCGGCAACCGGTTCTGATCGGTTGCCGTGACCTTCCGGGCTCACCGCTGCCCGCCGCCCCTCGAAATGCTCATACCCGGCCTTCACCGAGGGGCCCGCAGTGGCTGCCATGCGCCGAGCGCGCCGGTTCAGCGCCTGCGTCATCATCCGCGCTGACTCCTTCACAGCAGTCATTCATAGCCCACTGGGCCACCCCACTACATGCATTTATCCGACCTGAAGGCTCAACATATCTCGCTTCTGATCGAGATGGCCACCGGCCTGGAGATCGAGGCGCCTCAGCGTCTGCGCAAGCAGGAACTGATGTTCGCGATCTTGAAGCGCAAGGCCAAAACCGGCGAGCCGATTTTCGGCGATGGTGTGCTGGAGGTTCTGCCGGACGGGTTCGGGTTCCTGCGGTCGCCTGAAACCTCGTATCTCGCCAGCACTGACGACATCTACATCTCGCCCTCGCAGATTCGGCGCTTCAATCTGCACACCGGCGACTCCATCGAAGGCGAGGTCCGTACACCCAAGGATGGCGAGCGCTACTTCGCGCTGATCAAAGTCGACAAGATCAATGGCGAGCCGCCCGAAGCGAGCAAGAACAAGATCCTCTTCGAAAACCTCACGCCGCTGCATCCCAACCGGGTGATGACCCTCGAGCGCGACATCCGCGCCGAAGAAAACATCACCAGCCGGATCATCGACATGATCGCCCCGATCGGCAAAGGCCAGCGCGGCCTGATCGTGGCCCCGCCCAAGGCGGGCAAAACCGTGCTGATGCAGCACATCGCTCACGCGATCACCACCAATCATCCCGATGTCACCCTGATCGTGCTGCTCATCGATGAGCGCCCCGAAGAAGTGACCGAGATGAGCCGCTCGGTGCGCGGCGAAGTGGTCGCGTCGACCTTCGACGAACCGGCCACCCGCCATGTTCAGGTGGCTGAAATGGTCATCGAAAAGGCCAAGCGCCTGGTCGAACACAAGCGCGACGTGGTCATCCTGCTCGACTCCATCACCCGGCTGGCGCGCGCCTACAACACGGTTGTCCCGGCCTCTGGAAAAGTGCTCACCGGCGGTGTCGATGCCAATGCGCTGCAGCGTCCCAAGCGGTTCTTCGGCGCCGCGCGCAATATCGAAGAAGGCGGCTCCCTGACCATCATCGCCACTGCGCTGATCGACACCGGCAGCCGGATGGACGAGGTGATCTACGAAGAGTTCAAGGGCACCGGCAACATGGAGCTGCACCTGGACCGTCGGATGATGGAAAAGCGCGTCTATCCCGCAATCAACATCTCGCGCTCGGGCACACGCCGCGAAGAGCTGCTGATCAAGGCTGACGTCCTTCAGAAGATCTGGATTCTGCGCAAGCTGCTGCATGACATGGACGAAATTGCCGCGATGGAATTCCTGCTCGACAAGGTCCGCGCAACCAAGAGCAACCAGGAATTCTTCGAGATGATGAAGCGCTAAGGGCAACGGGCCCGCTGCTGCGTTTCGCGGGCCACTTGATCTTCCCCCTGTTAGGGTGCCATAATATAAGGCTGGCCTGAATTCGCCCATACTGAGTCTTGTCTGGCATCAAGTCAGGCGTGCTACGCCCGATGGGGCGCGGGGCGGTCAGCGCAACAAAGGAATGAAGATGAAAGAAGGCATACACCCCAATTACCGCGAGGTCGTGTTTCAGGACATGTCTTCGGGCTTCAAGTTCGTCACCCGCTCCACCTTGAATTCGCGTGAAAAAATCACGATGGAAGACGGTAAAGAGTATCCGCTGATGAAGCTCGACGTCACGTCGGAGTCGCATCCGTTCTACACGGGCGCTCAGCAGCGCGTGAGCGAAACGGGTCGGGTCGAGAAGTTCCGTCAGAAATTCGCCCGAACCGTCAAGGCAGACGCCTGAGTTCAGGCCTGGTCCGGCTCAGGGACGGTCACGTTCGAAAAATCCCCAGGAGCCTGTCGGGAATGCCAAAGGCAGCCTAGCGCTGCCTTTTTTCACACTGAACGCCATGCTGCCACCCTGTCTGGCGGCAGCATGCCGCCACCCTAGCTGCCCCGCAGACCAGTTCCGATGCGCCCATTCCTGGTGACCGAACTGCAGGCCGGGAAACTGCCTCGCTGGGTCCTGTGGCTGCTCTGCCTGCTTTATATCGTGCCCGGCTTCGTCGGCCGCGATCCCTGGCGCTCGGACGATGCTGCGGGCTTTGGCGTTGCCTGGTCGATGGCCCAGGGGGGCGCGGCGCAATGGCTGATGCCCGAGATCGCGGGCGAACCGGTCTACGACGAAGGACCGCTCGCCTTCTGGGCCGGCGCGCTGGCCATCCGTGCACTGCCCTGGCTGCCGGCCCACCTGGCGATGCAGATCGCCGCAATGGTCGGCATCGGGCTGATGTTCTTCGCCATCTGGTACGCAAGCTACCATCTGGCCCGTCGCCCGGGTGTGCAACCGGCGGACCCCTTCGATGCCCGCGCCAATCCGGTCGACTTCGGCCGGGCGGTCGCCGACTCTGCTCTGCTGGTGCTGATGGCGACCATCGGCGTGATTGCGCGAGTTCATGAGACCAGCGCCGAGGCCGCGCAGGTTGCGTGGATCGCGGTATTTCTGTTCAGCACGGCTCTGGCGCTCGAGCGACCTTTCACGGCCGGCCTGCTCACTGCCACCGCGATCGCCGCAACCGTGCTGACCCGAGGACTTCTGCCGGCCGGCGCACTGACCATCGCCGCACTCGTTTTGCCGATCGCATCGCAGTCGTACCGGCTGGTAGCACGACGCTGGCTGCTGACCGCGCTGCCGCTGGCATTGCTCGGCGGGCTCGCCTGGCCGATCGCACTCTGGCTGGCGCCTCAGCCCGAGGCCCGGACTCATCTGCAATACTGGCTGATCTGGAACCAAGATCAGTTCACCGGGTTCGGCCTCGACGGCCTGGCCTACTATGCGCGCACTGCGCCCTGGTACTTCTGGCCGGCCTGGCCAGTCGCGCTCTGGGTGCTGGTGCGCTGGCGAGGCCGCCTCGATGAACCAGCGGTGGCCGCCCCGCTGGTCTGCTTCGCTGCGCTCAGCGTAAGCGGGCTGATCGGTTCGCAATCGCCCGAGAGTCAGATGCCGCTGCTGGCGGTCACACTCGCGATGCTCGCGGCGATCGGTCTGCCGACGCTGCGCCGCTCGGTGACCAGCCTGATCGACTGGTTCGCGGTCATGACCTACACCGTCATCGGCATCGTGATTTGGGCGTACTGGCTGGCATGGCTCACCGGGTATCCGCCGAAGATGGCGTTCCGAGCGGCCGCGCTGTCGCCCGGCTTTGAGCCGCAATGGATGGCGGGTGATCTGCTGGTCGGTCTGGCCGCAACACTGGCCTGGCTGGCGCTCGTGCGCTGGCGGCTGGCTCGTCATCCGCCCACCCTCTGGCGGCCGGTCGCCCTGTCGTGCGGAGGACTGGTGTTGACGTGGCTGCTGCTGATGACGCTGTGGCTGCCCGCGTTCAACCAGCGCAACACCTACCGGTTCCTCGCCGCGCGACTGAACGCACAACTGCCCGCCGATTACGACTGCCTCTCGACCCGCGGACTCGGGCAGGCGCAGCGCGCAACCCTGAAATACTTCGGCGGTCTGCGCTACGGCGCCCCGGCACACGACTGCGGCTGGACACTCGTGCAGGACGTCGGCGACGCAGCGCGAAACGCGCCGGACGCACCGTCGGGCTGGGTGTTCGTGTGGGAAGGCGCACGCCCGCGCGACGTCGACGAGACGCTGCGCTTGTACCGGCGCCGCTGATGCGTGCCGAGATCCTGAAACTCGCCTGGCCGGTGTTCGTCGGCCAGCTCGCGGTCATGGCCAACGGCATCATCGACACGGTGATGGCCGGGCAGCTGTCGGCGCAAGACCTTGCGGCCGTTGGCCTCGGATCGAGCATCTACATCAGCGTCTATGTCTCGTTGATGGGCGTGCTGCTCGCGCTCACGCCGATCGCGGCGCAGCACTATGGGGCAGGACGTCTGCAGGAGATCGGCGCGTCGTTCTGGCAGGCGATCTGGCTGGCCCTGGTCATGTCGGCGCCCGGCTGCCTCGCATTGATCTGGTCGACGCCGTGGCTGGCGCTCGCCGCGGCGCCGGCGGCGCTGGCCTCGCAGGTCGATGCCTACCTGGACGCCACGGCGTGGGGTGTCCCCGCTGCGCTCGTATTCCGCTGCTTTTATGCAATGAACACCGCGATCTCACGCCCCAAAGTAATCATGACCATCAACCTGCTGGGTGTGGCCGCGAAAGTTCCCTTGAATTACGTCTTCATGCACGGCGCGCCCTCGTTTGGCCTGTCGGCACTGGGCGGCGCCGGCTGCGGCGTGGCGACCGCGCTCATCGCCTGGGTCAGCGTCGCCGCCGCAGCCGCCTGGCTGTTCATGGACACAGACTATCGCCGGTTCGCCCTGCGTCGCCCGATCGCGCCACGCGCCGGCGCACTGGCCGAGCTGCTGCGTCTGGGCGTGCCGATCGGTGCAAGCTACCTCGTCGAAGTCACCTCGTTCACGTTCATGGCGATCTTCGTGGCGCGCTTCGGCACGATCGCGCTGGCCAGCCATCAGATCACCGCCAATCTGGCAGGCGTGGTCTACATGGTCGGCCTGGCGATCGCCAACGCGACCAGCACACTCGCCGCCCACGCAATCGGTGCCGGCGACCCGGTGCGGGCACGAGCCATCGCGGGCGCGGGCATTCGGATCGCATTGCTGCTGGCCGGGTTCACCAGCATGCTGATGTGGACACTGCGCGAGCACATCGCTGCGGCCTACAGCAGCGACAGCGCAGTGGTTGCCGCTGCGGTGCCGCTGCTGGCCGCGTTGTCGCTGTTCCTGATCTTCGACAGCCTGCAGACGCAGTTGGGCTTCGTGCTGCGGGCCTACAAGATCGCTACTCTGCCGATGGTCGTCTGCGTGCTGTCGATGTGGGGAGTCGGTCTGGGCGGGGGCTACCTGTTGACCGTGGAGAGCGACCCCTTGACCCCCCCCGGGCTGCTGCACGGGTCGCGCAACGGTGCGCTCGGTTTCTGGGTCGCCGGTGTTCTGAGCCTGGCGCTGGCCAGCGCCGGACTCGCGCTGGTGCTCAGGCGGACTTGGCGCCGATGAAGTTCACGCGGTAGTACCGAAGCTCGTCGACAGACTCGTGAATATCGGCCAGCGCGGTATGCGCACTGCGCTTGTCGAATCCACGGGCAACCGCGGGGGCCCATCGGCGGCACAACTCCTTGACGGTGCTGACGTCGAGATTGCGATAATGAAACCAGGCCTCGAGCTGCGGCATGTAACGCGCCATGAACCGGCGATCCTGGCCGATCGAATTGCCGCACATCGGCGTTTTGCCGGCAGGCACCCACGGCGCGAGGAAGGCCAACAGGTCGCGCTCGACATCGGCCTCGTTGCTGCGCGCGGCACGAACGCGGTCGATCAGGCCGGAGCGGCCATGGGTCGACTGGTTCCACTGGTCCATCGAGGCAAGCACGTCTTCGGATTGATGCACCGCGAACGAAGGGCTCTCGATCAGAACGTTCAGATCACCGTCGGTGACCACCGCGGCCACTTCGATGATGCGGTCTATTTCAGGCCGCAGACCGGTCATTTCCATGTCGATCCAGACGAGCCTGGTTTCATCCTGGCGCAAGGGGGCGGCGCTCTGCGGGCCGGCGGCGGGGGCGATGGTCTGTGTCATAATTCTGAATTCTGGCATACCCGGCGAGCGGTCCCGATCAAAGAACCGGGCAGGCGGCACAACGCCTTGTACGTGCGGCTGAAATCCAGTGCCAATTGAGGCCGACGCAGCGCAGGCTTGTCCCACAGACCATCGCCCCAATGTAGTCTGACCTGGGCATTCCATGTAGTCTGTTCCGCGCATTCAATGCAGCCCCATCCGCGCATTCCACTGAGTCACCAACCGTGTCTTCCCAGTTCGTATTCAGCCTGGTCTTTTCAGCAGCGGTGATCTTGTCCGTTGTGCTGCGCGTCTGGCTGGCCAGCCGCCAGGTACGCCATGTCGCCCGTCATCGCAACGCGGTTCCGGCCGCGTTTGCCAAACGTGTTCCGCTGTCCGCCCATCAGCGCGCAGCCGACTACACCATCGCCCGCACCCGCCTGGGCCTGATCGAACTGGCTCTGGGCACGGTCGTTCTCTTCGGATTCACCTTCTTCGGCGCACTGCAGTGGCTGCACGACACCCTGCTTGCGCGGCTGCCGCAAAGCGAGTGGGTGCGCCCGCTCGCCTTCGTGCTGCTGGTCGGCGTGATCGGCAGCGTCATCGATCTGCCCCTGTCCTGGTACCGCCAGTTCCGCCTCGAAGAACGCTTCGGTTTCAACCGCATGACCCTGCGCCTGTGGCTCACTGACCTCGTCAAGGGCTTGCTGGTCAGCATCGTGCTGGGGGTTCCTCTGCTGGCCGCCGTCCTTGGCCTGATGCGCTCGGCGGGCTCGGCCTGGTGGCTCTGGACCTGGCTGCTGTGGGTGGCCTTCAATCTCGCGGTGCTCGTGCTTTACCCCACGGTCATCGCACCTTTGTTCAATAAATTCGAGCCAATGCCCGAGGGCCCGGTGCGCGATCGAGTGCAGGCATTGCTGGAACGCTGCGGCTTCACGTCGAGCGGACTGTTCGTCATGGACGGCAGCCGCCGCTCCGCTCATGGCAACGCCTATTTCACCGGGCTGGGCAAGGCCAAGCGGATCGTGTTCTTCGACACCTTGCTCAAACGCCTCAACGGCGAGGAGATCGAAGCCGTGCTCGCACACGAGCTCGGTCACTTTCGCAGACGTCACATCATCAAGCGCATGGTCACCACTTTCCTGATCAGCGCGGCGGGGCTTTGGCTGCTCGCCTGGCTATCTGCGCAGGCCTGGTTCTATCAGGGACTGGGCATCACCCCCGCAGCAGACACCGAAGCGATCGCCCTGGTTCTGTTCTTTCTGGTCAGCCCGGCCTTCGCGTTCCCGCTGCAGCCGCTGGCGAGCCTTGTATCGCGCCGTCACGAATTCGAGGCCGACCAGTTCGCCGCTGAAAACAGCCGTGCCGCAGACCTGGTGTCGGCGCTGGTTAAAATGTATGAAGACAACGCCGCAACGCTGACGCCCGACCCCCTGCATTCGGCCTTCTATGATTCGCATCCGCCAGCGGCGATCAGGGTCGGCCGACTGGCTGCGGCCTGAATGTCCGCCGGATTCGGCCGCTGCATCGCGGTGAGTTGTCCCGCCATCCTGCTATCGCGATCCCTCCGATGAAACCCGTGCTCACCCGTCAACAATTGCTGAACCGCCGCTGTCGCGCCCTCGATAACAACGAACGGCCTTGTTCGTCCGCCGAGATCGAAGCGCAGCTTGCTGAACTGCCCGGCTGGAACCTGCGCACTGACGCGATCGAACGCAGCTATGCGTTTCGCGACTATCACGAGACGATCGCTTTCGTGAACGCCCTCGCCTGGATCGTGCACGCCGAAGATCACCACCCCGAGCTCATCGTCAGCTACAACCGATGCCTGGTGCGCTGGAATACGCACTCGGTTTCGGGCATCTCGGAGAACGATTTCATCTGCGCCGCCCGTGCCGACGCGGTTTTTGCCAGAGCGGGCTGAACCGATGATCGAAGCTACGGTCGAGGCGCGCCACGGCCATCGCCTGCTCGTGCTGACAGACGATGGTCTATCTCTTTCCGCGGTCACGCGCGGCCGCAAGTCGGATGTCACCGTCGGCGACCGGGTACAAATCGCCGAACTCGGCGCGGGACAGGCAGTGATCGAGGCCGTGCTGCCGCGTCGCAATATCATCAAGCGCAGCGATGCCTGGCGGGCCAAGTCGCTGGCCGCGAACATCGACCAGGCTGCGGTAGTCATCGCCCCGTCGCCGCCTTTTTCCGACGATCTGCTGTCTCGTGTCCTGATCGAGGCCACGACCCAGGACGTGTCGGTTGCCCTGTTGGTCAACAAGAGCGATCTGGGGCCGCTGCGCGCAGCGATCGAGCCACGCATCGTCGTTTACCGAGCGCTCGGATACCAGGTGTTTGAACTCAGCGCTGGCGCTGATCCCCAGGGCACGGTAGCGACCATGGCGCCCTGGCTTGCCGGGCGCACGACCTTGCTGCTGGGGCAGTCGGGCATGGGGAAATCGACGCTGGTGAACTGCCTGATACCCGATGCGGAGCTGCGAACCCAGGAGATCTCGACCGCACTCGATTCTGGCCGCCACACCACCACTTTCACGCGACTGTTCACGCTGCCTGCGCCACTGCGTGGGCGGATCATCGATTCGCCGGGTTTCCAGACTTTCGGGCTGGAGCATTTGTCGGAATCACAACGTCTTCACGCCATGCCCGAGTGCCGGGCGCTGCTCGGGCAGTGCCGCTTTCACAGCTGCACCCACCGGGAAGAGCCAGGCTGCGCAATACGGGCGGCGGTGGCAGATGGCCGCGTCGACAGCCGGCGCTACTCGCTGCTGCTGAAACTGCACGAAGAAACGCGGGTCAACGCCCCAGCCAGTTGGCGGCGCTGAGCATCGCGAACAGCGCAATCCACAGCACAACCGAGCGCCAGACCAGGCCCACCGCGCTGCGCAGCGATTCTGGCCCCGGTTCGATACCCGCCGGCTCATAGCCTTGTTCGTGTGCGGCCCAGCGCGCTTCGAGTTCGGGGTCAGCAATACGCAGTCCGAGCGCACCACCGCCACTGGCCAGCAGCAGGGCGCGAGCGTCGTTGCCCGTGCCCGCGGCGACCGCACCGCGCCATGCGTAAACCGCATCTTCAAAGTTCCCGACCACCGCGAAACCGACCGCAGTCATGCGCAGCGGGAGCCAGTCGAGCCACTGGAATACCTGCGTGGCGCACCAGCCATAGGACTCGTCGGCTCGACCCCAGCGACGCGACAGCATGTCGGCAACCCGGTACAGCACCGGCCCAGCAACTCCAGGCAGCAGCACGTACCAGATCAAGGGCCCGAACACATGGCGATGCGACGCCAGCAGCGCATGGGCGATCGCCGTCCGGCAGACCTCGGCGGCACTGGCGTCTACAAACTGCGCCTGTGCAGCGTCGCGATGAATCCATTGCGCGAGAATCTGTCGCGCCGCCGGCAGATCGCCCGCGGCCAGCGCGAGCTGCACCTCGGTGAACGCATGGCTGAACTGGCGAAATCCAACTGTGAAATAGAGGACTGCAATGTGCAGACAAAACACCGCCAGCGGATGCAGACGCTCAGCCAGCCATTCCACCAGGACCAGCGAGCCGCACAGCCCGCCAATGATGACGATCCAGCCGAAGACGCCGTTCTGACGCTCACCGGCATTGGTGGCGCGCATCAGCGCGTGAGCCAGGTCGGCGACGAAACGATGGATCCAGTTGCGTTCCGGCAAGGGGCGACCCTGCTCGATCAGCAGCGCGAGCACCAGGGCGACGAATCCCATGGTATTTAAACCTGGAATCCACTGGCGGGTGAGGCGCAGTCAGGCTTCGTCATGTGTCGGTATCTTCCGGCGGCGGTGACAGGGTCAACAGCGAGGTTTGAGCGCACTAGACCATCAGCAGCTGATAAAGATTACGCAGCATTGCGGCGGTTGCACCCCAGATGAAAAACTCACGTCCTTGCGCACTGTAAGGCATCGCGAGAAACTTGCGCTCGACATCGGGCTGGACGAGATGGCGGCGCTCGTGGTGTCGCGGATCCATCAAAAAATGCAGCGGTACCTCGAACGCTTCGGCAACCTCGCCCCTGTGCAGGCGCAACTCGAAGCCGGGCTCGACCAGTGCAACCACCGGCGTCACTTCGTATCCGGTGCCGGTCAGGTATGTCGGCATCGAGCCGATCACTTCGATGTGCTCGCGCACCAGGCCGATTTCTTCCCATGCTTCACGCAGGGCAGTCTCAACCG
>JAYVOV010000511.1:0-4314 GCA_043757735.1 Burkholderiaceae bacterium | reverse complement strand
TCGCGCCGATGGCGTCATCTGAATCGAATGCCGACAAGGCTTCGCCGAGTTCGTCCATGAGCTGGTCGTTGAGTGCATTGAGCTGCTTCGGACGGTTCAATGTGATCAGCGCGACCCGGCCACGGGTCTCGGTCAGTATGTTCTGGTAGGCCATGCGAAAGTCCTTTTCGGAGAGTCTCTTCCAGTGCAGAAGGGTGGCAACGATTGTGCCATGGGGCGTGATACGCTCTCCAGCCCTTCGACGACACGCGCTGAGCGACATGGGAAACAGCATCGAATTCACGCGCGACGGCGGTGCTGCGGGAATCGCGTTCAACCGGCCCGACAAGCTGAACAGCTTCGACCGTGCGATGCACGCCGACCTGCGCGACGCCCTCTGTCTGTGCGAGCAGGACGACACCGTGCGGGCAGTGGTGCTCACCGGCAATGGCCGGGCGTTCTGCGCCGGGCAGGATCTCTCCGATCTGTCATTCGAGCCCGGCAGCCTGACCGATCTGGGCACGCTGATCGACGAAAACTTCAATCCGCTGGTGCGGCGTCTGCAGACGCTGCTTAAATCTGTGATCGCCAGCGTCCAGGGCATCGCGGCGGGCGCGGGTGCCAATGTCGCGCTGGCCTGCGACCCGGTGATCGCAGGACGCAGCGCGAGCTTCGTGCAGGCCTTCGTGAACATCGGCCTGGTCCCCGATTCGCGCGGCACGCACCTGCTGGCGCAACGGGTTGGCATCGCCCGGGCAATGGATCTGGCCATGCTGGGCGAAAAGCTGCACGCCGAGACAGCCGCCGCATGGGGGCTGATCTGGGAGGGCGTGGACGACGCAAAACTGGACGCAAAACTGGACGCGAGAGTCGACGCACTGGCGAAACGCCGCGCCGCCATGCCGACGCGCGCGCTGGCTGCCAGCAAGCTGGCGATCCAGTCTGGCGGCACCCGCAGCCTGTCGGCTCAGTTCGCCCTGGAACGAGACCTGCAGGCTCAACTGGGCGCGTCACATGATTACTCCGAAGGCGTGAACGCCTTCTTCCAGAAGCGCGCACCGAGGTTTGAAGGCCGATGACCAGCACCGCATTGCCGGGTATCCCGACGCCTGAAAAGGTGTCGCCAGTTGCGATCGCCATGTGGCGAAACGATGTGGCGTCGCAGGACCTCGGCATGGAATTGCTCGAAGTTCGCCCCGGGTATGCACGCCTGCGCATGCGGGTTCGGCGGCAATTCCTCAACGGCCTCGGAACCTGCCACGGTGGGTATATGTTCCTGCTGGCCGATTCGACTTTCGCCTTCGCCTGCAACAGCCACAACCAGCGTGCGGTGGCCGCTGGCGCCCAGATCGAATTTCTGGCGCCGCCACTGGCAGACGACGTCTTGCACGCTGAGGGCATCGAGCAGCATCTGTCAGGCCGAACCGGGTTCTATGACGTGACCGTCACCGACCAGACTGGCCGCAAGGTAGCCCTATTCAGGGGCCGATCCGCCGCGGTCAGGGGCGAACACATTCCGGAAGCCCAGCCATGAGCCGATTCGATGACATGCGCGGGCAGCTGTCACATGGCGGACTGCCTCTGGAGCCGATTGAACGCGCGAGCGTCGATGAACTTCGCGCGCTCCAACTGGAGCGCCTGAAGTGGTCGCTGCGCCACGCCTATGAGAACGTCGCACACTATCGCGAAAAGTTCGACCGTGCAGACGCGCACCCGGACGACTTGAAGACGCTGGCAGATTTGCGGCTATTCCCTTTCACCACCAAAGCGGATCTGCGCCAGACCTACCCGTTCGGGATGTTCGCCGTGCCGCGCGGGCGCGTGGTGCGTGTTCATGCGTCCAGCGGCACCACGGGCAAGCCGACCGTCGTCGGCTACACACAGCGTGACATCGACACTTGGGCGCACGTCGTCGCGCGCTCGATTCGCGCCGCCGGGGCGCGCGCTGGCGACATGGTTCATGTGAGTTACGGCTACGGTCTGTTCACCGGCGGTCTTGGCGCTCACTACGGCGCCGAACGGCTGGGCCTCACCGTCGTCCCCTTTGGCGGCGGACAGACCGAGAAACAGGTCCAGCTGATGCTCGACTTCAAACCCGACATCATCATGGTCACCCCGAGCTACATGCTGGCCATCGCCGACGAGTTCGAGCGTCAGGGCATAGATCCGAGGTCGTGCAGCCTGCGGGTCGGCATATTCGGGGCCGAGCCCTGGACCAATGAGATGCGGCGCGAGATCGAGCAGCGCCTTTCCCTGGAGGCGGTCGACATCTATGGGCTGTCAGAAGTGATGGGGCCGGGGGTGGCCAACGAATGCGCCGAGACCAAGGATGGCCCGACCATCTGGGAAGATCACTTCCTGCCGGAGATCGTGCATCCGGAGACCGGCGAACCGGTGCCCGATGGCGAACTCGGCGAACTGGTGTTCACGTCGCTGACCAAAGAGGCGCTGCCGATCGTGCGCTACCGCACGCGCGATCTGACCCGTCTGCTGCCCGGCAGCGCACGCACGATGCGCAGGATGCAGAAGATCACCGGCCGCTCGGATGACATGATGATTGTGCGCGGCGTGAACGTATTCCCGTCGCAGATCGAAGAGCTGATCCTGCAGCGCCCCAACCTGGCGCCCCATTACGTGTGCGAACTCCACAAGGATGGGCCGATGGACACGCTGACAGTGCGGGTGGAATTGAAGCGGGACGCCCACGCCGACGCTTCTGGCGCGCTGGGTGCCGAGACAGCGCTGGCCCACGCGATCAAGTCGTATATCGGCGTGAACGCCACGGTGAAGGTTGAACCAGCCGGTGCGATCGAACGTTCGGTGGGCAAGGCTCGCCGCGTGATCGACATGCGGCCCAAATAACACCTCGAATGGAGAAGACGATGTTTCAAGGAATTCTGCTGGAGAAAACCGACGCGGGCGTGACCGCTGCGGTGCGCGAGCTCGACGACGCAGCCCTGGCTGCCAACGCCGCCGACGGCGATGTGGTCATGCGCATTGGCTGGTCGACCATCAACTTCAAGGACGGCCTGGCGATCACGAACCGGTCTCCAGTGGTTCGGAAATGGCCGATGGTTCCAGGCATCGATGGCGCGGGCACGGTCGAATCGAGCCAGCATCCCAACTTCAAGCCCGGTGACAGAGTGGTGCTCAACGGCTGGGGAGTGGGCGAAACGCATTGGGGCTGCCTGGCAGGCAAGGCCCGCCTCAAGGGCCAATGGCTGGTCCGCCTGCCTGAAACCTTGAGCGAGCGTGACGCGATGGCCATCGGCACCGCGGGCTACACCGCGATGCTCTGCACGATGGCACTCGATCGCGACGGCGTGCTGCCGGGTGACGGCGAGATCCTGGTCACTGGCGCCGCCGGCGGCGTGGGAAGCGTCGCCATCAGCCTGCTCGCCAGCCGAGGATACAAGGTCGTGGCTTCCACCGGACGGGTTGCCGAGGCCGACTATCTCAAGGCGCTGGGCGCCGCCGAGGTGATCGACCGGGCCGCACTCACAGAACCCGGCAAGCCGATGCAGAAAGAACGCTGGGCTGGCGTCGTCGATTGCGTGGGGTCGCACACGCTGGCCAACGCCATTGCACAGACACGCTACCGTGGCACTGTCGCCGCCTGCGGGCTGGCCCAGGGCATGGACCTCAGCTCATCGGTAGCGCCGTTCATCCTGCGCGGCGTACGCCTGGCCGGCGTCGATTCAGTGATGTGCCCGATGCCCGAGCGCCAGATTGCCTGGACCCGTCTGGCGGCTGAACTGGATCACGCCAAATTGGCTGCAATCACCACCGAGATCGGCTTGGGCGAGGTCATCGGCCGTGCGCCAGAGGTGCTGGCCGGCCGAATTCGCGGCCGTCTGGTTGTCGATGTGAATCGCTGACACTGCGAGCTTAACCGGCACATGCGCAAGGCCTTGCCTGCCGCGATCCGCTATCGGATAGTCCCGGTCGATCCGGCGGCGCATCTGTTCGAAGTGACTCTCGAAATCGACCAGCCCGATCCGCAGGGGCAGCGTGTCGCGATGCCGGCCTGGATTCCCGGCAGCTACATGATCCGGGAGTTCGCCCGCCACGTGGTCTCGATCGAGGCCCGTCAGGGGCGCCGCCGGATTGCGCTCGCCAAGATCGACAAGCACACCTGGCAGGCGCAGCCCGGCAGCGGCATGCTCGAACTGCGCTATCGGGTGTACGCATGGGATCTGTCGGTCCGGGCCGCCCACCTGGATGAAACACACGGGTTTTTTAATGCCAGCAGCGTATTCCTGAAGGTCTGCGCACGCGAGGACGAAGCCTGCGCCGTGCACCTGGCCGAACCGCCCGGCAAATTGCCCGCCAAAC
>JAYVOV010000510.1:0-4323 GCA_043757735.1 Burkholderiaceae bacterium | reverse complement strand
CGACGTCGACACCGTGCGCCAGCAGCACCTTCAGGCAGCGCACACCGACATCGTGATACGCGAAAACGACGGCCCGGGTCATGCGCGGTTCGTGTGGTCCAAGGGCTCGAGTCCGGGCAGCGAAGCTTGCGGACTCGGCGTGGCAGGGCCAGCTGCGTTACCCGGTGCGGGGCCAGCGTTACCCGGTGCGGGGCCAGCTGCGTTACCCGGCCCGGTGCCAGGAATCGCGTCCGCGGGCGTGTGCCGGCGTGGCTGTGGTGCGTGTTCGAGGACTGCGCGAACCAGATACCGCGGCCGCTCGCGCACCTCCTGATAGATGCGCCCTATGTACTCGCCCAGCAGGCCGATGCCGAACAGCGCGATGCCGACCAGAGAGAACAGCAGCGCGAACAGCGTGAAGAGTCCACCTTCTTCGGGCCCGATGATGAGGCGCCGCGCCGCCAGCAGTACGAACAGCGCGCCCGACAGCAGGGCCACCGCCATGCCGAGCATCGAGAACAGCTGCAGCGGCATCACCGAAAAACCGGTCATCAGATCGAAGTTCAGCCGTACCAGGCTGTACAGCGAGTACTTCGATTCGCCGGCGAAGCGTTCTTCGTGGCCGACCACCACCTCAGTGGGATTGATTGCGAAGGTGTAGGCCAGGGCCGGAATGAAGGTGTTCATTTCACGGCACTGGTTGATCGCCAGGATGATCCGCCGGCTGTAGGCGCGCATCATGCAGCCCTGATCGGTCATCTTGATCCGCGAGGTGCGCTCGCGAATAGCGTTCAGCGCCCGCGAAGCCCAGCGCCGCCAGGCGACGTCCTTGCGCATGCGGCGGATCGAGCCGACGTAGTCATGGCCATGGTCCATCGCGGCGAGCAGCAGGGCGATGTCTTCGGGCGGGTTCTGCAGGTCGGCATCCAGGGTGACGATCCGGTTGCCTCGTGCCAGGGAAAACCCCGCCAGCAGCGCCCGGTGCTGACCGAAATTGCCATCGAGAATGACAACCCGGGTGACGGCCGGCCGGCGGGCGAACTGGTCGCTGAGCAGCGCCGCGGACCGATCGCGGCTGCCATCGTCGACGAACATCACCTCATAGGACACCGCGAGTGCATCGAGCGCCGGGTAGAGGCGGTCGAACAAGGCCTGCAGCCCCGGTTCTTCGTTGTAGACCGGGATCAGTACCGAGAGTTCCGGCGATCGTGGAGCAGGCTTGGACATCACGCGGCTCTGGCTTGCAGGGCGGGGGCGATGACCGCAGCCAGCGCCGCGCAGACCCGATCGACATCGCTGTCGTGCATGGCCGGGAACAGCGGCAGGGTCACTGTTGAATCGCCGATCGCTTCGGCATGCGGGAAGTCGCCGTCTTGCCAGCCCATTTGCCGATACAGGGTGAAGCGATGCATGGCCGGGTAGTGCACGCCGATGCCAATGCCGCGCTCTTTCATGGCCGCGATGAATCCGCCGCGGCTCAAGGCCATGCGTGCCAGGGGCAGCAGAGGCTGGAACATGTGCCAGTTGCCGCGCGCGGCGCCGGTCTGCGCGTCGGTGAGGGGCAGCGTCAGACCGAGCGCGGGGTCGATCCGCTCGAAGTAGCGCACGGCCAGCGCGGCGCGGCGGGCATTGAATGCGTCCAGCTGCGGCAGCTGACCCAGACCGATGGCGGCCGCGATGTCGGTCAGGTTGTGCTTGTAGCCCAGAATGTCGACGTCCATGCCGCCGTCGGGAAACCGGGTGACGCCCTGCAGGCGCAGCTTTTCAAAAAGCCCGGCCTCGGCATCGTTGTTCAGCACCAGGCAGCCGCCCTCGCCGGTGGTGAAG
This sequence comes from Burkholderiaceae bacterium, assembly GCA_043757735.1. Lineage (GTDB taxonomy): Bacteria > Pseudomonadota > Gammaproteobacteria > Burkholderiales > Burkholderiaceae_E > Quisquiliibacterium. Next base: position 2,517 of record JAYVOV010000510.1, on the reverse strand, counting down.
TTCTTGTTGGCGTGAAAGCTCAGTGCGACCAGATCGCCGGCGCAGCCGATCTCCTGGCCGTCGCAGCTTGCGCCCATCGATTGGGCCGCATCTTCGATGACGCGCAACGAATGTCGGCGGGCAATATCGTAGAGCGTGGCACGCTCGACCGGCAGGCCGGCCAGGTCGACTGGAATGATCGCGCGGGTGCGCACCGTGATGGCCGATTCGATTTGCGCCAGATCGATGTTGCGGGTGCACGGATCGACATCGACGAACACCGGTCGCGCGCCGACGGCGAGCACCACATTGGCAGTGGCAACCCATGACAGCGGCGTGGTGATGACCTCGTCGCCGGCGCCCACGCCCGCCACCCGCAGTCCGAACTCCAGCGCGCCGGTGGCCGAGGCTGCCAGCCGAACCGGCCGATTGCCGAAGCGCTCGGTCAGGCGGGCTTCGAGTTCCCGGCAGTTCGGGCCGGTGGTGATCCAGCCCGAGCGCAGCACCTGCGCGACGCGGGCGATCGTGGCTTCGTCGATGCTGGGGCGGGTGAAGGGGAGGAATTCCATCTGCGCGGGGACCGGACGGGGCGACGCCATAGCCGAGGAGTCGGGCAGGCGGTCGGAGTGGGCATTCTACCCGCCCGCCCGCCCGGGCTACCCGCCCGCCCGCCCGGGCCGCCCGCGCAATGCCGCGCCCGCGGGTCTGAGAAGCCGCGCCTGCGCGTCAGACGATGGCCGCGTGCACCAGCGTGCTCACCAGATCGAGGCGCTCCGAATGCCAGGGATCGGGCAGGCGATTGTTGGTGATGTAGGCGAAGGAAACGCCGGAATCGGGGTCGCCCCAGCAGTAGGAGGTGCCCACGCCGCCGTGGCCGAAGGCCCGGGGCGAGGCGATAGCGCCCAGTCCCCGGACGTTCGGCGTGTCGCCACGCAGATGTGGACCAAGCCCGCGGTGCATCGGCATGCCCATGTAGTCGTCGATCCGGTCGCCGGTGTGGTTGCGGATGGCGTAGGCCAGCATGCGCGGCGACAAGACGCGCACCCCGTTCAATTCGCCGCCGCCCAGCATCATCTGGTAGAGCGCGGCCATGCCGCGCGCGGTGCCGTAGCCACCGCCGCCCGGGGCGCCCGAGCGCCGCCAGGTGTTGCTGTTGCTCTCGGCCAGCGGGCGCATGCCCTTGCCATCAGGGTTTGGCTCGTACATCTCTGACACCCGGCCGTCTTCACTTTCCGGCAGACCGACGAAGATGTCCGAGGCCAGGCCGAGCGGCTCGAGGATGGCTTCGCGAACGTAGACGCGGAAGTCCTGGCCGGTGAGTTTTTCGATCAGCACGGCCAGCGCCCAGTGGGCCGACAAGCCGTGATACGACACCCGTGACCCGGGCGTCCATTCGAGCGTGAACTCGCACACCGCCTGCTTCATGCGGCTGTGGTCGGACCAGGCTTCGCGCGCGAGCTGCGAATTCGGGAATCCGCCCTGGTGGGTGATGATCTGCAGGATCGTGATGTCGCGCTTGCCCAGGCAGCCGAACTCGGGCACGTGCTCGCTCAGCCGGTCGGTGAACCGAAAGGCGCCCTGCTCGGCGAGTTTCCAGAGTGCAGTGGCCAGCACGACCTTTGTGTTGGAGTACAGCAGCCACAAGGTGTCTGCTGCGGCCGCCATGGGTTTGTCACCGGTGCGCGCCTGGCCGATGGAGCGCTCGACGAGCAGTTTGCCCTTGCGTGCCAGAGCAATCTGCGCACCGGGATAGCGGCCCTCGGAAATGTGCTTGCCGATCAGTGCGATCAGCCGCTCGATCTGTTCGGTACGGATACCATTGCCGGTGGGGTCGGCCGGCTGCAGCGGAAAGGGTTTCATGGTCACGACGCTCCAGGTTGGTTGTTCTGGAGCATACAAGGTGGCGGTGCGCAGGATGCAGACCAACAGACATCGCTGCGCAATTCATCTGGCATCGCTTCGCAATAGCGGAACACACAAGGACGGAGGGATGAACATGAGTCGAAGGCATGTGCTGGGCGCAGGGCTGGCTGCACTGGGTGCGCTCGCGATGACGAACACGGCGCTGTGGGCGCAGACTGTCTGGCCGGCCAGACCCCTGCGTATTCTGGTCGGGGCGAACGCGGGCGGTGGGACCGACATCATCGCGCGCATGCTGGCCGAAAAACTGCAGGATTCGCTCAAACAGTCGGTGCTGGTCGAAAACCGGCCGGGTGCGTCCAACACCATCGCCGCCGATCTCACTGCAAGGGCGCAGCCCGATGGCCTGACGCTGCTCGCCGCAACCAATACCGGTCAGGCAATTGCACCGCATCTGATCAGGCTGAGCTTCGACCCTTTGAAGGACCTCGTACCGATTGCGCTGATCGTGACGGTGCCCAATGTGCTGGTCGTGGGTCCGGCGGTATCCGCGAAGGATGTGAAGGAACTGGTCGCCGCGGTGCGGGCCCGGCCGGCCGATTTCAGGTACGCCTCGTCCGGCGTGGGCAGCACCCAGCACATCGCGGGCGAAGCCTTTGGCGCGGCGATCGGCGCGCG
>JAYVOV010000509.1:0-4348 GCA_043757735.1 Burkholderiaceae bacterium | reverse complement strand
GGTCGCGCTGAGCGTCTCTGAGCCCCCGGGACGAGGGCTAAATCGACCCCGGCGACGCCTTGCCCGGCCGCGCTGACCGCAGCGCGCCTGTTCAACCGGCAGGCCGGGTCAGGCATGGCATGACCCGATCAAGCCCCGCCCAGCAGCTCCCAGCGCTCCAGCGCGGCCAGCAACTCATCGTCGATCTGGCCAAAGCGCGTTTGCAAAGCCGTGGCCTGGTCAGCCAGGCCGCTGTAGAGATCGGGGCTGGCGAGCTGGGCGCTTAGGGTTTTTTGCTCGGCTTCCAGCGCGGCGATGCGGGCCGGCAGCTCCTCGAACTCGCGCTTTTCTTTGTAGCTCAGCTTGCGGGCCTTGGCCGCAGGCGCCGGGGCGGGCGCCACCGCAGCCGGCGCCGTTGCAGCCGCTGGGCCTGGTTTGGGCGCAGCGGCCTGCGCTGCCAGCATGCGCGCCCGCTGCACCCGCCAGTCGTCAATGCCGCCTTCGTACTCGCGCCACTTGCCGGTGGAGCCACCCCCTACAGCGGCCAGCGCTGCCGAGCCCGCCGAGGCGGCGCCGGGGCGGCTTAGGGGCGACCCGGCGTCAGGCCCGAGATCCCCCTCCCAGCAGATCAGGCTGGTGACCACGTTGTCCAGAAAACGACGGTCGTGGCTGACCAGAAACACCGTGCCGGGGTAGTTCTGCAGCAGTTCTTCTAGCAGCTCCAGGGTGTCGATGTCGAGGTCGTTGGTGGGCTCGTCGAGCACCAGCACATTGGCCGGGCGGGCGAACAGCCTGGCCAGCAGCAGCCGGTTGCGCTCACCGCCCGACAGCGTGCGGACCGGCGACCTGGCCCGCGCGGGATCGAACAGGAACCGTTCCAGGTAGCTCATGACATGAATGCGCTGGCCGCCGATCTCGACCCATTCGGAGCCTGGCGAGATGGTGTCGGCTACCGTGGCCTGCGGATCGAGCTGTTCGCGCAACTGGTCGAAATAGGCAACCTGACGGTTCGAGCCGAGCCGCGCCCGCCCGCTGGTCGGCGCGAGTTCGCCGAGCAGGGTGCGCAGCAGCGTGGTCTTGCCAGCGCCATTGGCGCCGACGATACCGACCCGGTCGCCACGTTGGATGATGCAGCTCACGTCGCGCAGCACGGTGTTTTCGCCATAGCCGACGTTGACATTCTCGAGTTCTGCCACCAGCTTGCCGGAGCGTTCGCCGGCATCGACTTCGAGCCGGGTCTGGCCGATACGGTCGCGCCGCGCTTCGCGCCGGGTGCGCAGCGCCTGCAGGCGGCGCACCCGGCCTTCATTGCGGGTGCGCCTGGCTTCGACGCCTTTGCGGATCCAGATTTCTTCTTGCGACAGCAGCTTGTCGAAGCGTGCGCGCTCCAGGGCTTCCGACGAGAGTTCTTCGGCCTTGCGGCGCAGGTAGGTGGCAAAGTCGCCGGGGTAGCTGCGCAGCTGGCCCCGGTCGAGTTCGAGAATTCGGGTGACGACCGCATCGAGAAAACGTCGATCGTGGGTGATCATGAGGATCGAACCCTTGAACGCGCGCAGCACGCCTTCCAGCCAGACGATCGCGTCGATGTCCAGATGGTTGGTGGGTTCGTCGAGCAGCAGCAGTTCCGGCTCCCGCACCATGGCCTGGGCCAGTGCCACGCGCTTGCGCATGCCGCCAGACAGTGTCTCGACCAGCGCATCGGCCGTCAGCGAAAAACGCGTCAGAACGGCGTCAACCCGGTGGGTGGCGCTCCAGGCATCGTGCTCTTCCAGGTCGCCGGCAAGCGCCGCGGTGATGGCCTCGCGAATGGAGAGACCAGGCTCGAAACTGGGCTCCTGGGACAGGTAAGCGATGCGGGTGCCGCTGGAGTGGCGCACCTCGCCGCCATCCAGGGGCGCGGTGCCCGCGAGCGCTTTGAGCAGCGACGATTTGCCGGTGCCGTTGCGCCCGATCAGGCCGATGCGCTCGCCCGGTTCGATCGACAGATCGACGCCGGCAAGGAGGGCGTGGTGACCATAGGCGAGTTCGGCGCCTTGGACAGTCAGAAGGGCCATGCGGTTTTGTGTGCTCGGTAAGGGTGACGCGGAGCGAGGCAATCGGGGGCCGCGGCGACCGGGTGAATGCTGCCAACCCTCGATTATAGGGCACAGGGCCGGCGTGCGGCGCCATTCGTACGCCGCTTCAGACCCCTCGAGGCAGTTCGATGAAGAAGGTCGAGCCCTTGCCCGGCTGACTGCGCAGACCGGCAATGCCGCCGTGGAGCTCGGCGACCCGTTTCACGATCGCCAGGCCCAGGCCGGAACTGCCGCGCAGATCGCGGTGGCGCGCCGCTTGGTAAAACCGCTCGAACACCCGTGGCTGGTCTTCCAGCGCGACGCCCGGGCCGGTGTCGGAGACCTCCAGGCGCAGCCCGGCCGTGCCCCGGACCACCCGGACCTGAACCTTGCCGCCGGGCGGCGTGACTCGCAGCGCGTTGTCGAGCAGATTGGCCAGCGCCCGCTCGATCAGGGCGGCGTCGACTGGCGTCAGCGGCAGGCCGTCCGGGTAATCGAGCTCTAACTGGAGGCCAGCCGCTTCGGCGGTCGCCAGGAAACGCTGGACGACGTCGTCGGCCAGTTCGCCGATCGCGATCGGTTCGGGGTGAGTCTTGAACTCCGGACTGTCTAGGCGCGACAGCTCGTTCAGTGCATCGGTGAGGCGTTTCAGGTGCTGGGCATTCTGGGCGGCGCGCGCAAGGTAGTCGCGCTGTTCCTCGGGAGTCAACGCATCACCCTTCAGGCGTACGGTATCGAGCAGGCCGATCAGGGCGGTGAGCGGCGTGCGCAGATCGTGCGACACGCTGGCCACCATCTCGCGGCGCCGGATGTCGGTTTCTTTGACCCGCTTGGTCTCGAGATTGAGTCGGTCGAAGGTTTCACGGAAGGTGCGCGACAGCCGCCCGACCTCGTCGTCACGCCCGCAGTTGGGCACGAGTGAGCTGCAAAGGCTTTCTGAAAAGCCGGAAGCCTTGACGCCTTCCACCACCCGGGTGAGTTCGGTCAATGGCCGTGTCACCACCGCGATCATGGAGATGGTCAGCAGCATGCCCAGCGCCAGCGTCATCAGCGATACCGTGACCGCCGTGCGGACCGCGTAGCTGCGCAGTAGTTCGGGCGTGTGCGAGCCGAGATCGGCCGAGCGTGCCACCACATAGAGCCAGCCCATGGCCTGGCCATTGCGCTGCACCGGACGGGCGGCGACCAGGCAGGTCTTGCGCTCGTTGTCGGGGTCGTTCGAGATGACCGGTGTGTCTGACTCGTTTTCAAGGGCTGTCTTGACGGGGCTCAGGTCGACTCTGAAATTGTTCCAGAAGACCCGTCCTTCGCCAGCGGACGCCAGGACCCGCCCGTCGTTGTCGAGCAGGTACAAGCCGGTGTTGGGCGAGTACAGGATGTACTCGCGCAATTGGGCGGCGAAGCCGGAAGGATCTCTGGCGTAGGTCTCCCAGAGGTCGGGGTGCATCTCGATGACCCGCTCGACGAAGCGTGCCGCCTTCTCGTAGGTCATGTCCACGTAGTACCCGCGCACCGATGTGAACATGATGCCCGCCAGCAGTGCGGCGGTGAAAAAGCCGAAGCCCGCCACCAGGGCGAGAACGCGAAAGCGCAGGGATTTCATGGGCGCCGGCTCGCGGTGGCTAGCGCTGGTCAGTGAAACGGTAGCCGACGCCGCGCACCGTCAGGACGAAGCGCGGGTTGGCCGGATCGGTTTCGATTTTGGAGCGCAGCCGGTTGATGTGAGTGTTCACGTTGTGTTCGTAGCCTTCGAAAGTTGTTCCCCAGACCGCGTCGAGCAGCTGCATTCGCGTGAACGCCCGCGCGGGGTTGCGCGCGAAATGCAGGAGCAGATCGAACTCCTTTGCCGTGAGCGGCACCGGGCGCTGCGCCATGCGGACCTCCCGGCTCGCGGTGTCGATAGTCAGGTCGCCGAAGCTCAGCTTCTCGGCTTCGTCGCCGTTCGGGGCGGGCGCCTGACGGTCGATTCGGCGCAGGATGGCTTTCACCCTGGCCTGCAGTTCGGGGATTGAAAACGGTTTGGTCAGATAGTCGTCAGCGCCCAGTTCGAGCCCCAGCACGCGGTCGATCTCGCCGGAACGGGCGGTGAGCATGAGCACCGGCGTGTCGATCCTGTCCATGCGAAGCGATCGCACGACATCGAGCCCGTCGCGCACCGGCAGCATCACGTCCAGCACCACCAGGTCGTAGCGTCCGGTTCGGGCAGCTTCGTAACCCTTGCCGCCATCGTGCACGCAGTCGACGGCGTGGCCCAGGTCGCGAAGGTGCATCGCGATCAGATCTGCGATGTCTTTCTGGTCTTCTACAACGAGGAT
>JAYVOV010000508.1:0-4363 GCA_043757735.1 Burkholderiaceae bacterium | reverse complement strand
AAGTGCGGTGTGAACCGCTTCGGGCAGACCGCGCAGGTAGGGAAGATAGTCGTCGACGAATGCCACCGGTGCCAGGCGTTCGATGGCGTCGGCCTTCGGGCTGCGATCACCGGCGGCGTTGCCGGTCGCCACCATGCGATTTATCGGGAATCCCAGGTCGCGCAGATTGCGCAGCCGTGCGGCTTCATAGGATTTTTCGAGCGCCGAAACGCAGACGAGTTCGAACCCTGCGCCGACCAGCCGCTGACACGCTTGCACTGCATGGGGGATCGCGGGCACCGTCGACCAGAAGTGTTCGTCGAACTGTGCGAGAAAGTGCGAAAGGCGCGAGCCTTCGAGCTTGTCGACCTGCCAGCGATGCTGCGGCCAGTAGGCCTGCGGATCGCGCTCCAGGGGCGGCTGGCCGAAGGCCCGTCGCCAGGCGTCGGCATAGCCAAGGTGGAAGTCCAGAAGCACGCCGTCGGCGTCCAGTGCGATGAGCGGTTTTGTCATGTCTGGACTGTAGCGCGTCGGTGTGACGGGACTCGAGACGACCATGCCAGCCAGGTGTCCGAAAATGTAGGAAGATGAGTGCCCCCAGTTTGCACCGTCTGTCTGCCGGCTGACTCGCAGGCCCTCACCATCAAGGTTCCGCCATGATCCAGTTCTATTTCAACGCAGCCCCCAATCCGATCAAGGTCGGCCTCCTGCTGGAGGAGCTCGGTCTGCCGTATCAGGCCGTTCCGGTGGACACCCGCAAGGGCGAGCAGTTCGCCCCCGACTACCTGAAGATCAATCCCAACGCGAAGGTGCCTGCGCTGGTCGACGGCGACGCGGTGGTCTTTGACAGCAATGCCATCCTGCTCTATCTGGCCGACAAGACCGGGCGCTTCGTGCCGCCAATAGCCGACAGCGCCGCCCGTGGCCGGATGTTGTCGTGGCTGATGTTCGTGGCGAGCGGCATTGGTCCTTTTTCGGGTCAGTCGGTGCACTTTCGCCACGCCGCGCCGGAGCCCAAGGAATACGCCCTGAACCGCTATGACTTCGAAGCGCATCGGCACTGGAAACTGATCGAGGAGCGTCTGGCCGAGGGGCCCTACATGCTGGGCAGCGAATACGGCATCGTCGACATGGCGGTGTGGGGCTGGGCGCGCCTGCTGCCTTATGTGCTGGGAGGTGACGCGCCTTTCGCGGCCTACCCGAACGTCAAGCGCCTGCTCGAAGAAGTGAGTGCGCGGCCGGCTGCGCAACGTGCCGAGGCGCTCAAAGCCAGGCATACATTCAAGACCGAGAACGACGACGAAGCGCGCCGCTTCATGTTCCCGCAAAACGAGCGCCTCAAACGCGCCTGATCCAACCTCAATAAGGAAATCCAGCATGGATCTCGGACTGAACAACAAGGTCGCTGTCATCACCGGCGGGACCCAGGGTATCGGCAAGGCCACCGCGCAAAAGCTCGCGGCGGAAGGTGCGAGCGTGGTGATTGTCGCGCGTGGCCAGGACGGGCTCGACGCCGTGGCTGCCGAGATCCGCGCCGCGGGCGGCAAGGTGGCCATGGTGGCGGCCGACGTGAGCAAGGCCGAAGACTGCGACCGTGTCATCGCCGAAGCGGTCAAGGCGTTCGGCGGTGTGGACATCCTGGTGAACAACGCGGGCACCTCGGCCACCGGCGCCTTCGAGTCGGTCACCGACGGCGCGTGGCAGGCCGACTTCGATCTCAAGCTGTTCGGCGCGGTACGCTTGATCCGCCAGGCGCTGCCGCTGATGAGGGCACGCGGCGGTGGTCGCATCGTCAACGTCACCAACATCGGCGCCAAGCAGCCGGGGGCCAAGACGATGCCCACCACTGTCACCCGGGCCGCCGGCCAGGCCATGACCAAGGCGCTGTCGAAGGAATACGCGCCGCACAACATTCTGGTCAACTCGGTGTGCATCGGCCTGGTGCGTGCGGGTCAGCACGAGAAGCGCGCGGCCCGTGAAGGCATCGATGTTGAAACCATCTACGAAAACCTGGGCAAGTCGATCCCGATCGGACGTGTCGGGCGCGCCGACGAGGCGGCCAATGTGATCGCGTTCCTGGTCTCCGAGGCGGCCAGTTTCGTGACCGGCTCGAGCATCAACATCGACGGCGGTGCTTCGGCGGTGTTCTGACACTACGCCATTTTCATCCTGAAGCCGCTCGCTGAGGTCGCCGGGTTGCGCCGTCGTGCGCCTGGTCAGAGATTGCGGCTGATGATGTCCTTGAGCACCTCCGACGCGCCCCCCGCAATCCGGCTGACGCGGGCATCGACCCAGGCGCGGCCGATCTCATACTCGGCGCTGTAGCCATAACCCCCGTGCAGCTGCAGGAACTCGTCGAGGTACTTGCCCATCAGCTCGGTGGCCACCAGCTTGGCCATCGCGGCTTTTTCGCTGCTGATGCCGCTGGCCATGTGTTCGGCAGCGCATTGGTCGACAAACGAGCGCAGCATCGTGATGTAGGCCTTTGCCTCGGCCAGCTTGAACTTGCTGTTCTGGAACTCGATGATCGGGTTGCCGAACACCTTGCGCTCGGTGGTGTACGCAATCGTCTTTTCGAGCTGGTGTTCCAGCGTGGCGGCCGAGCGCATGGCGATCACCAGGCGCTCCTGGGCGAGCTGCTGCATCAGGTAGACGAAGCCGCGCCCCTCTTCGCCCAGCAGGTTGCTTGCAGGCACGCGCACATTGTCGAAGAAGAGTTCGGCGGTGTCCTGCGCCTTCAGGCCGATCTTGTCCATCGGCTGGCTGCGCGAGAAGCCCGCCGTGCCCTCTGCCACCGCGATCAATGACATGCCCTTGGAGCCGGCCGCCGGATTGGTCTTGCACGCCAGCAGCACCACGCCGCAGTTGAAGCCATTGGTGATCCAGACTTTCTGGCCGTTGATCACCCATTCGTCGCCATCGCGGACCGCGCTGGTGCGGATGTTTTTCAGGTCGCTGCCGGTGCCGGGTTCGGTCATGCCGATCGAGCCGATGATTTCGCCAGCGCACAGGCGTGGCAGGAATTTCTGCTTGAGCGCCTCGCTGCCGTAGTGCAGCAGGTAGGGCGAGACCATGTCGGAGTGGACCGGAATGCCCAGATTGGCGCCCACGCGCACCATCTCTTCGGTGACCACGCAGGCGTGCAGGAAGTCGCCGCCCGGGCCGCCGTATTCGGTCGGGATGGTGGTGCACAGCATGCCGTGTTCGCCGGCCTTGCGCCAGAACTCGCGCGGGCTGTGACCGGCCTTCTCCCAGTCGCGGTAGTGCGGCTTGATCTCGCGCTCGCAGAAGCGGCGCACCTGTTCGCGGAATTGTTCGTGTTCGGGTGAGTAGAGTGTGCGCATCGGGTTCTCGGGTTCGAATAAGACGTTGATGATAGTGGCGCCGGGGCGCACCGCGCTCGACGATTGCGCCGATACTGAGAGGCCTTCAGCCGCCGTGCGCGCCGCGCGATCGACCCTGATGCCGCGTCCGTCCCCCTGTCCCTTACCGGAGTCCTGCCGATGCCAAGCCGCTCTCGCAGTCTGACCGAACCCAGCCGCGAAACCCTGGTGCTCGACGAGGTCGATGTGCTGGTGCTGGGCGGTGGCCCGGCCGGCATCACCGCCGCGGCCGCCAGCGCCCGCGCTGGCCTGAACACGCTGCTGATCGAGCGCTACGGGTTTCTCGGCGGCATGGGCACAGCCGCCGGCGTCACCAACTTCTGCGGCCTGCATGCCAATGTCCATGGCCGGGTCCAGCCGGTGGTGCATGGCCTGGCCGACGAACTGCTGCGCCGCCTCGACGAGCTCGGCGGCTTGCGCGAGCCGCATGCGCTGTTCGGCGGCAAGATCGCCGCGCAGGCCTACGACAATGCCGCGCTCAAGGTTGCTGCCGACGAACTGGTGCTGGGCAGCGGCGCGCGGGTGCTGTTCCACGCGCAGGCGGTCGGGGTGGTGATGGACGCGCCGGCGCAGATCGGCGCACTGCTGATCGAGACGCGCTCGGGCCGGCGCGCGGTGCTGGCGCGCAGCTTCATCGACTGCTCGGGCGATGGTGATCTCGCCGCGCACGCGGGTGTGCCCTTCGAAAAAGGCAGCACCGGACTGGAGATGATGTATCCATCGACGATGTTCCGGGTGAACGGCGTCGACCCGGTTCGGGCCGGCGACGCCTGGAACCACTTCGGCCCCTTGATGGAAGCGGCCGAGCGCAAGGGCTATCGCTTCGCGCGCCATGCGCCGGTCATCCGGCCGCAGAAGAACCCCACCGAATGGCGGGCCAACGTCACGCAGTTGAGCAATGCGCAGGGTGGGCCGGTCGATGGCACCGACGCCTTGCAGCTCAGTGCCGCCGAGGTCGAGGGCCGGCGCCAGATCATCGAATTCATCCGGTTTTTGCGCGA
>JAYVOV010000507.1:0-4367 GCA_043757735.1 Burkholderiaceae bacterium | reverse complement strand
GCGGCAGCGCACGTTCGCGCGCGCGACGCCACTGTCTACGACAGCGCACAGGCCGCGGTGCTTTGCTTCGCCGCGCTTGGCCGCGCGGCCCAGGGCGGCCGCATCGTCGACGCGGCAACCGCGGGCGCAACCGCCCAGACGCTGCCGTCGGCACCTCGTGACGGGCCGCCCGGTCAAGGCGAGCCGGGCGACGAACCCGCCGAGATTCCGATCGCGCTGTCCGACGACGATTTCATCGGCGAACCGGTGGATTTCCGTGGCGAAGTGCGACCGGAACTGGTTCAGCGGCAACTGCGCGCCGGCAATACCGGGACCCTGCTCGACGCCCTCGCGCCAGAGGACGCGGCGCCATCCGATCAGCCAGACAAGGCCCGTGCCGCACTGGAACGCGCGCAGCAGCAAGATCGGGCTGTCCTGCGCCGCGCCTTCGGCGAGCCGGGCAAAGAAGCCCGGACCTATCTCTACGATGAATGGGATTATCACCGTCAGGGCTATCTGAGGGGCTGGTGCCGGCTGTTCGAGTACCGGTTGCGGGGCGAAGACTTCAGCTTCATCGAGGATGTGCGCCAGCGCCACGCCAAACTCGCCGCCCAGGTGAAGCGGCAATTCAAGTTCATCAAGCCCGAGTCCTACCAGCGTGTGCGCCGGGTCAGCGACGGCGAAGAACTCGAACTCGACGGCATCATCGAGGCGGTGATCGATCGGCGCGCCGGCCACGCCACCGATGAGCATGTCTACCGCCGCCGCGACCGAGCCTTGCGCGAAGTGGCCGCGGCCTTCCTGCTCGACATGAGCGCGTCCACCGACTTCCCGGTGCCGGAACGCAAGGCCGCACCGGCAGCGCCGACTCCTAAACCCGACGTGCCCGATACCGAGTTTGTCTACGCCTTCTGGTTCGACCACACCGAGACCGACGAACCTGCTCCGAAGCGGCGCGTCATCGATGTCGCCAAGGAGTCACTGGCGCTGATGAGCGAAGCGCTCGAAACACTCGGCGACAGCTTCGCCATCTATGGCTTCTCCGGCTACGGCCGCCAGGATGTGGAGTTTCACGTCGCCAAGGAATTCAACGACCGGCTGACCTCGCGAACCTGGGCGGCGATGGCCGAGATGCAGCCGCGCCGCTCCACCCGAATGGGACCGGCGATCCGCCACGCGATCGCCAAACTCGATCGCGAGGGCGCGCGGATGAAGGTGCTGATCGTGGTCTCCGACGGGTATCCGCAGGACTGTGACTACGGACCCGACCGCAACGACGACGAATACGGCATCCAGGACACCGCGGCCGCACTTCGCGAAGCGCAGCGCAAGGGCATTCAGACATTTTGCATCACCATCGACCCCGCCGGCCACGACTACCTGCGCCGCATGTGCCCCGATGAGCGATACCTGGTCATCGATGAAGTGGCAGACCTGCCCAGAGAGCTGAGCAAGGTATACCGTGCGCTGACCGCCTGAAACGCTGAACCTTCTTCAACCCCGAAAGGTCCTTGGATGAACCACCCTGTCATACCGACCGGCGAACCGATCGATCGGCAACGCCGCCAACTGCTGGCCGTCAGCGGCGCCGCGCTGGCGGCCGGCGCCTGGCACTCGGCAGCCCGAGCCCAAGCCCAGGCCTGGCCATCCAAACCACTGCGTATCATCGCTGCACAGGCGCCCGGGGCTTCCAACGACGCCACCGCGCGCGGCTACGCCGACTATTTTTCGAGCAAGCTGGGCGTCGCGGCTGTGGTCGAGAACAAACCCGGCGGACTCGGCATGATCGCTGCCGAGATCGTGGCGCGTTCGCCGCCCGACGGCTATACCTTCCTGATGATCCTGCACAGCCAGCTCGCCCAGGCGCCCGTGCTGCTCAAGAAGGTTCCGATCGATACCAGCAAGGACCTCGTGCCGATCGCCGCGCTGAGCACCGGCGTGGGCCTGGGCGTGGTCAAGAAAGATCTGCCGGTCACCAATGTGCGCGAACTCGTCGACCTGGCGCGCAAGCGCCCGGTGTCGGTGGGCAACTACGGTGTCGCTTCCGGCTGGCACCTGATGATGCTGCAGCTGGCCAAACAGACCGGTGCAAAATTCGACATCGTCAATTACAAGGGCACGGGTCCCATGCTCACCGACCTGATGGCCGGCCAGATCGACGTCGGTGGCGGCTCGCTGCTGGGTCTGAACCCCGGCATTCAGCGCGGTGCGGTCAGGCCGATCGTCATCACCTATGGCGGCCGCTCCAAAAAACTCCCCGGTCTGCCGACCTGGGGCGACGAAGGCTTCATCGGCCCCGCCTTTCAGAGCCTGGCCGAATGCAATATGCTGCTCGGCCCGGCCGGCACCCCGCCCGAGGTGGTAGCCCGGCTGGCTCAGCTGGCGCATGAATCGGCCGCGCTGTCGCCACGAATAAAAGTGCTGATCGACCAGCTCGGCCTGGAAGAAGGTCCGATCATCGGCGACGAGCTGCGCCGCTTCATCGATCAGATCTGGCCGGCCTACCGTGCCCTGACCCGCGAGCTCGGCCTGACACTCGAATAAGCCACCACCATGACGACAACCTTCCCCATCACCCGCGCGCTCAGCACGGCGCCAGCACCCCTGCTGCGGGCGCTGGCCGCGCTGGCCGACCAGGCGGACGCGCGCTGGATTCAGCCTTTGGCGGGCGGCTGAGCCACACCATGCGCGGCGTTGTCCGCGCCCAGTCGCGGCGCGCCGCTCTGCAAGCCAGGCCGCCTGCCGTCGAAGCTCAATGGCAGACCCGTCAATGAAAAATCCTCCCCCGGCACTGGCAGACTCAAAGCGAGCGCCTGAACCTGATCCTGCTGCAGCACTTCAGGCACGGTCAAGATGGGCGAACAGGGCACACCGACCGCCTCGAAGCGGTTGATCCATTCGCTGCGCGGCGCGCCAGCCAGCAGCGGGCGAAGTTGCGCGAAGAGCGCTGCCTTGTTGACCAGCCGCGCGCGGTTGGTGGCAAAGCGCGAATCGGTGCTCCAGTGCGGCTGGCCCAATTCGCCGGCCAGCTTGGCAAACAGCCGATCGTTGCCACAGCAGATGATGAACGGCCCGTCGCTGGCGTCAAATGCCTCATAGGGCACCAGGCTCGGGTGCCCGGACGCATGTCGCGCCGGCATCTCGCCGGTGTTGGCGAACGCGTCCGATCGCTGCGCATTCCAGACCAGTGCCGTCTCGAGCAGCGAGGCCTGGACAACGCCGCCACGCCCGGTCTGATGGCGACGCTGCAGCAGGCTGAGAGCGCCGATCACCGCCCACATGCCGGTGCCCTGATCGCACACCGACGCGCCGATGCGAACAGGCGGGTCGTCGGGGCCGCCATTGGTGCTGGACAGGCCGCTGTAGGCCTGGATGAGCGGCTCGTAGCCGGGGCGCAGCTTCATCGGCCCGACGTGCCCGAAAGCCGAGATTTCGCAGTAGATGAGGCGCGGATGCCGGGCGCACAACGACGCACCGTCGATGCCCATTTCGGCCGGCACGCCGGGACGCAGGTTGTGCACCAGGATGTCGGCGCCCGCCGCCAGGGTCTCGAAAGCAGCGAGCCCCGCTGCACTTTTCAAGTCCAGGGCGATCGACTGCTTGCCGCGATTGAAGATGTGGAAAGTGAGCGCATCGCCATGGCGAAACGCCATGCCCATGCGCCGGGCGTCGTCGCCGCCCTCGACGCGTTCGATCTTCAGCACCTCGGCGCCCAGGTCAGCGAAAACCGCGCCAGCGAACGGACCAGCCAGCACCTGGCCGAGTTCGAGCACGCGGATGCCGGCTAGAACTCCGGCAGTCGTGTGCGAACCATCAGCGGAGTTCATCGGAGGTCGTCGGCGAGCGCGTCGAATTCACGCAGCAGAAACTCGCTCTGCGGATGCGCGAGCAGACGCGCGCGGACCAGCTCACGCTGCGCCATGGCGGCCAGTCGGGGCTGCTCGACGG
Source organism: Burkholderiaceae bacterium (assembly GCA_043757735.1). GTDB lineage: Bacteria > Pseudomonadota > Gammaproteobacteria > Burkholderiales > Burkholderiaceae_E > Quisquiliibacterium. The sequence continues at coordinate 440 of JAYVOV010000507.1, read as the reverse complement.
TGGCCCACTGGATGAGCCCCTTCCAGAAGCGGTCGATCAATACCGCGCCGACGATCTCGCCACCCGTCAGGGTCTTGAACTGCAACTCGCGCAGCTCGCCCAGATACAGACAAAGCGACTGAATGTGAATTCCTTCGTCGGTGCGGATGCGTTCGATGATCAATGCCGCTGCCTCGGCCTGCGGGCGACGGTCGGCGAACAGATCTGGTGTTCTCAGGATCGCCTGGGTGCCGGCAAAACCGATCTCCGCCCGGAACTCGATCAGCAGCAGGTTCATCAGGAACGACAGCATGCTTTCGTACTCGGGCGCGATCTCCGGCATGACCCGTTTGCCCAGTTCCGCACGCGCGATGCTGGCCGGCGGCTCGACATCCGGGAAAGCCTTCGGCCCGAACACCAGGTCGCGGGCCACGAACCACATCACGTCGTGGCCGCCGATG
>JAYVOV010000506.1:0-4381 GCA_043757735.1 Burkholderiaceae bacterium | reverse complement strand
CGAAGCGGCCGGCATAGACCTCTTCGATCCGGTTGCGTTTCACCTTGAGTGTGGGCGTGATGAAGCCGTTGTCGACGGTCCAGGGCGTGGTCACCACCACCAGGAAGTCGAGTTGCTCGTGGGGGTCGAGCGTCGCGTTGACGGTCTTCAGATGGGCAGTGAGCGAGGCCTCGATCTGCGTCCGATCAGTATCGTCACGCGAGCGCTGCGCCGCCTCCGGGTTGAGCATCACGATGCCCAGCGGCTGGCCGAGGTTGGCGCCGGTCACGACGCACGCTTCGACAACCGAATGCATGACCAGGCGGTCTTCGATCGGGGCGGGCGCCACGTATTTGCCTTTGCTGGTTTTGAACAAGTCTTTGACCCGCCCGATGATGCGCATATTGCCTTCGGCATCGAGCAGCCCCTTGTCGCCAGTCTTGAGCCAGCCGTCGTCGGTGAGCGTCTGGCGGGTCAGCTCCGGCTCTTTGTAGTAGCCCAGCATCAGGCCCGGGCTCTTCATCTGGATCTCACCGGTGCTCGGGTCGATGCGCGACTGCACGCCATCGTAGGGTTTGCCGACCGTGCCGGGACGCTGAACGCCAGGCAAGGTGGCGTGCGACAGGCCGCAGTTTTCGGTCATGCCGTAGACCTCGACGATCGGCAGGCCGAGCGCGTCATACCAGCGCAGCAGTTCCGGGGGCATGGGCGCCGCGCCGCCCGCCGCGAATGTGCATTGGTCCAGCCCCAGGGCACCCAGTACCTTCTTGCGCACGATGCCGCGCACGATCGGGATCTTGAGCAGGCGCTGCAGTTTTTCAGGCGGCATCTTCGCGTGCACGCCCTGCTGAAATTTCACCCATAAACGCGGCACGGAAAAGAACACCGTGGGCCGTGCACGAGCCAAGTCGGCCGCGAAGGTATCGAGCGAATCGGCGAAGAAGACATGCCCACCAACCGCCAGCAGCGAATGCTCGACCAGCGCGCGTTCGGCCACATGGGACAGCGGCAGGTAGCTGAGAATTCGCCCGTTTTGATCGACCGGAACACGCTTGAGGCCCGACTGCAGCGACCAGGCGAAAGTGGCGAAGCTGTGCATCACCCCTTTGGGCGCACCGGTGGTGCCCGAGGTGTACATGATGGTGCTGAGTTCGTCGCCATCGCGCACCGGCTCACCCGTCAGCGGCGCCGTCGCCGCGATCAGGCTGTCCCAGGTGGGGTAATCATTTTTGGGCGACAGCGGATAACTGATGCAGGGCAAGCCGTCAGGCACACCGGGCTTCATGCCGTCCCAGCCATCGAGCTTGCCCACGAACAGCAGTTTGGACTCGCTGTGCACGAGAATCTGGCGGATAGTCTCGGCCGCCAGCGTGGGGTACAGCGGCACTGACACGTAACCGGCCATCCAGATGGCGAAGTCGGCCATCAGCCAATGCGCGCAGTTCTTGGACAAGATGGCGATGCGTGTTCCCGGCTCGAAACCGTGGCTTCGAAGATGAGTGGCCATGCGCCGGGACTGATCCATGACTGCTCGCCAGGTGTAGTCCTTGACCACGCCACCGCCCACGGGCTGAGTGAATATGACGCGATCCGGCACCGACTTTTCCCAGTGGTAAAGACGCTGCAGGGCAAGCGCCTCGGGCGCGACAACGCTGCTGGTGCTCATGAATGTCTCCTCTGCGGGTGCCGACGGCGTGATCGCCTGTCGGATTCTGAATTTTGTAATGGCAGTCTGCCACAGGCGCGTTCGCCCGGGAGAAGTCCGGGCACGGCAGGGGGCCACCCTTGCGAGCGTCACGGCGCCTCAGTGGCTGCCGCCCGCGTCACCTTTCGCCACGCCTCGTCGCGGCGCCGCGCTCAGCCAGAGCGGAATGATCAGCAGCAGATAGATGCCCGACGACAGGTAGAACACATCGGTGGCAGCCATGGTGTGCGCCTGCTGATCGATCAGGCGCTCGATCAGGCCCAGGCCCTGAGTGGCGGACAGACCCGCCGCGCTCACGCTGTCGAGAATCGAAGCGACTGCCGGCTGGCCCTGGGAAACCTGTTCGCTCAACCGGGCGTGATGCAACACCGCACGGCGCTCCCACAGCGTGGTGAAAAACGAAGTGCCGAGTGCACCCGCGGTGAATCTTGCAAAGGTGCTCAAACCACCTGCCGCCGGTAGCTTGTCGATCGGCAGGTTCGAATAGATGATGGCCTGCAGGGGAATGAAGTAGAAGGCCGTCGCCGCACCCTGCAAGATGGTGGGGATCAGGATCGTTCCCAGGTCGGCATCCGTGTTGAACTGCGAACGCATCCACAGCACTCCGGTATAGCCGACGAAAGAAATCGTCGCCAGCACACGCGGGTCTTTCGAGCCGACATAGCGCCCCACCCAGGGTGACAGCATGATCGCGAACACCCCCACAGGGGCGAGCGCGACACCGGCCCAGATGGCTGTGTAGCCCATGTGGTGCTGCAGCCAGAGCGGCAGCAGCACCACGTTGCCGAAGAACAGGCCGTATGAAATTGCAAAGCAGACGGTACCGACCAGAAAATTGCGTTGGTTGAACAGCTTCAGATCGACGATCGGATGCTGTTCGGTGAGTTCCCAAGCCAGGAACACCATGAACCCGACGCCAGCGATGATTGCGAGCGTGGTGATCTCGTTCGATTCGAACCAGTCGAGCTCCTTGCCTTGATCGATCAGCAGCTGCAGCGCACCAACCCACATCACGAGCAGCGCAAGCCCGACATAGTCGAGCGGTGCGGGCCCTTTGGACGCCTCGCGCCGGCGGTAGACAGACCATGTCATGGCCGCCGAGAGGAGGCCCACCGGCAGGTTGATGTAAAAGATCCATGGCCAGGAGATGTTGTCGGTGATCCAGCCACCCAGCAGCGGCCCGACTACGGGCGCGACCAGCACGGTCATTCCCCAGGCAGCCATCGCGGTACCGGCGCGAGCGGGTGGATAGCTCGCCAGCAGCAGTGTCTGCGAGAGCGGAATCAGCGGACCAGCGGCCAGCCCCTGAAACACTCGGGCGAGGATCAGCATGTCGATCGTGGGCGCGACGCCGCACAACCACGAGCAAAACACGAACAGCAGAATGCTGCTGACCATCAGGCGCACCTGCCCGAATCGTCGGGTCAGCCAGCCTGTCAACGGGACGGAAATCGCGTTGGCGACCGCGAAAGAGGTAATCACCCAGGTGCCCTGGGACGGGCTTACCCCCATGTCCCCGGCAATCGCCGGCACCGATACATTCGCGATCGAGCTGTCGAGCACCGTCATGAAGGTGGCCAGCGAGACACCCAGCGTGCCGATGACCAGCTGCGCGCCTCGCAGGGGAGGCAAGGCAACGGCAGGGCCCGACAACTACCTCGTCCCGAGGTTCTCGGCCACGATACGCCGAACCAGCTCGTCCGCGACCGCACGTGCGGGATCGGGCAGCGCCGCGGGCAGCGCAGGCGCTGGCGGCGGCGCCTGTGCCTGCGCCTGCGTCAGCAGCTTGCCATCGCGACTTCTGATGTCGACGGTCACCCGCATCGACAAGCCGACGCGCAGCGGATGCCCGGCGATCTCGGCGGGATCGAGCGCGATCCGGACCGGCAGACGCTGCACCACCTTGATCCAGTTGCCGCTGGCGTTTTGAGCCGGCAGCAGCGCAAAAGCGGCGCCAGTGCCCGCACCCAGGCCATCGACACGGCCGTGATACTCGACCTGCTTGCCGTAGACGTCGGCCACCAGCTTCACCGGCTGGCCGATGCGCAGGTCGCTGAGCTGGCTTTCCTTGAAATTCGCGTCGACCCAGACGCGTTCGAGCGCCACCACCGACATCAGGCCGGCGCCAGCCGCGACCCGCTGCCCGACCTGCACCGCGCGCCGGGCCACCTGGCCATCGATCGGCGAAACGAGCTGCGAACGCTGCACCGCGAGCTGCGCCTCGTGGACCCGTGCTGCGGCTCGCTGCACATTGGGGTGATTGGCAATCGAGGTGCCTTCGGTCAGGACCTGATTGGCCGCCAGCTGCGCACGCCCCGCGACCACGCCGGACTGTGCCGCCGCCTGCGCGGACTGCGCGGACACCACCGCCGAGCGGGCCGCAGCCACCTGACCACGCAGCGCCTGCGCCTGCGCGAGCGCATGGTCGTACTCCTCGCGCGCCACCGCTCCGCTGGCCAGCAACGGTTCACGGCGGGCCGCATCTGCCTGCACACGACGCAAGTCGGCCTCTGCTCTGTCGAGTTCAGCGCGCGTTTTTTCCACCTCGGCCTGCGTCCGATCGACCTCGGCGCGGCGCGTGATGATCTGGGCTTCGAGGGTGGTGTTGCCCGCGTACAGCGTGCGCGCTTCGCGCACCACCTGCGCCAGCTGAGCCTTGGCCTGATCGAGCGCCACCAGCGCATCTGCCGGATCCAG
>JAYVOV010000505.1:0-16619 GCA_043757735.1 Burkholderiaceae bacterium | reverse complement strand
CACCGCAGCCAGGGGCTTGCCAGCGATGAGCGCCTTGGTCATGTCGCGCGCAGCCTGGCCGTGCATGTCCGAGACCAACACACCCAGCCGGATGCCCGCGCCACATCAAGAACCTCTACGACGACAGTGAGCTGGTACGCGAGGCAACCGTTGCAGTTTTTGCAACGGTTCAAGGGGAGGGCGAGCGCACCGTGCGGCGTGAGACCGAGCACTACAACCTGGACGTCATCATCTCGGTGGGCTATCGCGTCAAGTCGCAGCGCGGCGTGCAGTTCCGCATCTGGGCTACGCAGCGCCTGCGCGAGTACCTGATCAAGGGCTTTGCGATGGACGATAAGCGGCTCAAGGCCGCTGGCGGTGGCCGCTATTTCGACGAGTTGCTCGCGCGCATCCGCGACATCCGCAGCTCGGAGAAAGTGTTCTGGCGCAAGGTCCTGGAAATCTACGCCACCAGCATCGACTACGACCCGCACGCCGACCCTTCGCAGCAGTTCTTCGCCACCGTGCAGAACAAGATGCACTGGGCGGCGCACGGGCACACCGCCGCCGAGATTATCGCCTCGCGCGCAGATGCCACGAAGCCCAACATGGGCCTGACCACTTGGCCCGGCGCCCGCCCGCGAAAGGCCGATGCCGAAGTGGCCAAGAACTACCTCGGCCCCGAGGAACTGGACGTGCTGAACCGCATCGTCAGCTTCTATCTGGAGTTTGCAGAGCTGCAGGCGCTGAACCGCAAGGCGATGTCGATGCGGGCATGGATCACCAAGCTGGACGACTTTCTGCGCATCTCGGAGCGCAACATCCTCACCCACGCCGGGCGCGTGAGCAACGACGCAGCGCTGAAGAAGGCACACCTCGAATACGAGAAGTTCCGGCGGTCGCAGCTTGATGCGCCCAGCCCTGTGGAGCAGCACTTTGAGGAGGCTGTCATCAAGGCGAGCCGCCTCGGTAAGGCATCGAAGGGGCGGCCTCAGTGACTTATGACGGCAACTGTCGGTTGGGTGACCTCTTCGAAAGTCGCCGTGAAAAGGGACGACCGGGACTACCCCTGTTCTCGGTCACGATGAACGACGGACTTGTGGATCGTGATGAACTTGAGCGCAAGCAAGACACGGCCCTATCCGCGGAGGATCACTTGCTGGTTGAGCCGGGAGATATTGCCTACAACATGATGCGGATGTGGCAAGGCGCGTTCGGTCTCGCCGATCGTGAAGGCATGGTCAGTCCAGCGTATGTGGTTCTACGACCGAAGTCGGGCATCGACCCTGACTACGCCACATACCTACTCCGGACGCCGCGGATGATGTACCTCCTCTGGGCATACTCATACGGGCTTACAGACGATCGGCTTCGACTCTACTTTCAAGACTTTGCCAAAATTCCAGCTTGGATCCACGCTAACTCTGAGCAGGGCAGGATTGCGTCGATACTGAAGGCGGGGGATCAACGCATACGAGTGCAGTCAGCCATTCTGAAGAACACGATGCTCACGCGACGTGCTCTGCGAGATCGGCTGCTAAAGCCAAAGTCGAAGATCTATCGTTGCCTGTGGAAAGACTATGAGTTGAGCGAGATCGCTGACCGCGTAAGGTCAACGTTTGATCCATCCCGCGCCGTTGAACAAACGTGGTGTGTTGAGCTTGAACACGTTGAATCAGAACTTGGGCAGCTACTGGGTTCAACCGCAACCACGACGGCATCCAGCACAAAGGTTCAGTTTGAATCGGGCGACGTCCTGTTCGGAAAGCTACGACCTTACCTTCGCAAGTATTGGTTAGCCAGCCGGGCCGGGGTGTGTTCTTCCGAGTTTTGGGTGCTAAGGGCGAACTCGGACCTCTGCACGCCAAGCTATCTAGCCTGCCTACTACAGTCAGACCCAATCATGCGGGCGGCTGCAGCTTCTGCCGGTTCGAAAATGCCTCGGGCCGAATGGGACTATGTAGCAAGTACAACAGTGCAACTGCCACCTCTGCATGAGCAAGAGATGCTTGCGGGAACCCTCGAGCCCCTCGACGACTACGTCAAGCGCCTAAGGACGTACGTCGAGGTGCTTTGTCGCGAGCAGCGTCAGTTGGCTATCACGCTACTCGGTCGTCGATCATTGAAGAGTTCTTGCGTCCCAGCATGAGCGATTCGCCGCGCGCACGAGAACAATACAGCGCCCACCTCCCCGCGTTGCACCTGCTGTGCAACCTTGGCTGGCGTTTCGTCCCAACCGCGCAATGCCTGGCGCTCCGCGGTAGCAACCGCGAGGTGCTGCTCAGGCCCCGCCTGATCGAGTTCCTCCAGGCCCACCGCTTCGACTACAAGGGCAAGCGCTGCCCCCTGTCGCCGAGTGCGATCGAGCAGGTCGTGCGCGAGGTTTCCAGCCTGGCGCTCACCGAGGGGCTGCTTCCGGCCAATGAGCGCCTGTATGCCAAGCTGGCGCTGGGCGTAACCGTCACCGAGTTCATGCCCGATGGCAAGAAGCACCAGCCGACGGTGCCGCTGATCGATTGGGCCGACGTCGCGGCGAACCGGTGGGACGTGACCGAGGAGTTCGAGGTCTTGTCGGCTCAGGGCACGCACACGCGGCGGCCCGACGTGGTGGGCTTCGTCAACGGCATCCCGCTGGTGGTGATCGAGGCCAAGCGGCCCGACGGCGCCGGCGACGCGGCAGCTAGCCGGCTGATGGTGACCGAAGGCATCAGCCAGCAGTTGCGCAACCAACGCGTCGATGAGATTCCGCAGCTCTTCGCCTACGCCCAACTGTTGCTGGCAGTCAGTCTGACCGATGGCCGCTACGGCACCACCCACACGGCGGCCAAGTTCTGGGCCCGCTGGCGCGAAGAAGAGTTCGACGAGCCGAAAATCGCGGCCCTCAAGAACCGACCGTTGAAACAAGCGGCGCGCACCGCGCTGTTTACTGACAAGCCGAATGCCCTGCAGGAGCACTTCGAGGCACTCTGGTCGCAGGCCATGCTGCCCACCGAGCAAGATCGCCTGCTGGTCAGCCTGCTGACGCCGGCACGCTTGCTGGAGTTGTTGCGCGGCTTCGTATTGTTCGACCGCAAGGTGGGCAAGATCGTTGCCCGCTATCAACAGTTCTTCGGCATCCGTGCCTTGACGGCACGATTGCAGCAGCGTCGCCCCGACGGGGGGCGCGAAGGCGGTGTGGTGTGGCACACCACCGGCTCGGGCAAGAGCTTCACGATGGTGTTTCTGACCAAAGCGCTGTTGCTGCACGATGCGTTAAAGAACTGCCGCGTCGTTGTCGTCACTGACCGGCTGGATCTGGAAGATCAACTGGTGAAAAACTTCATCAGCGGCGGCGCCTTCGGGTCAGCAGTGGCGACCCGCAAGGAAGGCGAACGCAGCAAGGTTTCGAGCGGGCGCGAACTTGCGCGGCGCATCGGCTCTGGCACTGAGCGCATCCTCTTCACGCTGGTCCACAAGTTCAGCACAGCGTCGAAGCTGCCCGAGTGCCGCAACGATTCGGCCGACCTCATCGTGCTGGTGGACGAGGGTCACCGCAGCCACGGCGGCGAAACGCATGAGCGCATGCGCAGGGCCTTGCCCAAGGCGGGCTACGTGGCCTTCACCGGCACGCCGCTGCTGAAGGACGAGAAGGCTGGAGGCAAGTTCGGGCCCATCGTGCATGCCTACACGATGCAGCGTGCGGTTGAAGACGGTACCGTGGCGCCCCTTCTCTACGAAGAGCGGGTTCCGGAACTGGACATCAACGAAGAGGCGGTCAACCGTTGGTTCGACAAAATCACGGCCGGTCTCACCGACGCGCAGCGTATCGACCTGAAGAAGAAGTTCGCGAAGAAGGGAGCTATCTACGGTGCGGCGGGACGCATCGAATTGATCGCCTGGGACATCGCCACGCACTTCAACGAGAACTTCAAGAAGCTGGGCCTCGGCCTGAAAGGGCAGGTGGCGACAGATAGCAAGCTCGACGCCATCCGCTACAAGCGCGCGCTCGACGATACCGGGCTGGTCACTGCGGCCATCATCATTTCAGCGCCCGACACGCGCGAGGGCAACACCGAGGTCGACGAAGACACCTTGCCCGAGGTGCAGAAGTGGTGGAAGCAATGCGTGGCGAGGGACCCCGAAGCCTATGAACGCGATGTGCTGGCCGGCTTCGCGAGCGACGACGATCCTGATCTGCTGATCGTGGTAGACAGGCTGTTGACCGGCTTCGACGAACCGCGCAACGCGGTGCTCTACATCGACAAGCCGCTGAAGGGGCACAACCTGATCCAGGCGGTGGCTCGCGTGAACCGTCTGCACGACGCGAAGCGTTACGGCGTACTGGTTGACTACCGCGGAATCCTGAAAGAACTGGACACTGCCGTTCGGGCCTACCAAGACCTTGAACAACGCACGCAGGGCGGCTTCGAGATGGCCGATCTCGAAGGGCTGTATCAATCGTTCAGCACTGAGTACAAGCGGCTGCCAGGCTTGCATGATCGGCTCTGGGCATTCTTCGGCGAAGTTGTGAACCGCAAGGACATCGAGCAGTACAGGCGTGTCTTGGCACCGAAGTTCGACACTGCGCCTGACGGGGAGAGCTGGGACACCAAGCAGAAGCTTCGCGACGACTTCTACGAGGCATTGACCGCCTTCGGCCTGTGCCTGCAGACCGCGCTCAGTTCACGTAGCTTCTTCGAGGATCGTAGCTTCAGCGAAGACCTGATCGAACAGTACAAGCGAGACCTTCGATGGTTCACATCGCTGCGGCAGATTGCTCGGCAGGACGCTATGGAGACGGTGGACTACAGCGTCTATGAGGATCAAATCCGGCGCCTGGTCGACAAGCAAGTGATAGGCAGGGAGGTGCGCGAGCCGGAGGGCGTGTATGTGGTGCATGAGCTCGGCAAAGCCGAGGCGCCTGAGACCTGGTCTGAGGAGAAGACACGCAATGAAACGGACCTGATCCGTACGCGCCTGCGCAAGACGATCGAGCAGGACCTGGCCGAAGATCCCTACGCGCAGAAGGTCTTCGCTGAATTGCTGAGGCAGGCGATCGCAGAGGCCGAGGCCATGTTCGACCATCCGCTGAAGCAGTACGCGTTGTTCAAGGATTTCGAGGAGCGCGTCGATGCACGAAGGACGCCCGGGGTTCCCGATTCGCTAAACGACAACCTGCACGCCAAGGCGTACTTTGGTGTGATCAGGTTGGTGCTAGATGACGAGAGCATCGCTAACGCTGACGGAACCCGGGTGAGCGCGTACGTAGACGAGGCCCTGTCGATCGACACCGTTGTGAAGACGGCGGTCGCCGAAAACTCGCTGAACCCGCAGAACATCGAAGCGGCGATCCGCAAGGCGCTGTTGCCCCGGCTTTTTAACTTGCTCGGCCTTGAATCGGCGAAAGCCGTGATCGATCAGGTGATGCACATCACGCGCATCGGCATCGGCCGCGGTGTATGAGTGAATCGGGACAGGTGCGCTATGGCGACACGGTGATCGCGTACACCGTTCGCCGGCATGAGCAGGATCGGCAGAGCGCGAGCGTTCAGGTTGAACCCGACGGACGTGTTGTCGTGAGGGCGCCTGCGGGCGCCTCTTCGAGCGTCATCGAGGCGGTTGTTCAGCGGCGGGCCAGGTGGATTCACCAGCACCAACGCGATATCGCGGGGCGCAAGCAGCACCTTTCGTCCCGGGATTGGGTGAGCGGTGAGTCGCATCGTTACCTGGGCCGGCGATACATGTTGAAAATTCGTGTGGACCCGGAGTCGCAAGAACGTGTGGCGCTGTCAGGCGGCCAGTTGCGTGTGGTGGTGAAGTCGGCCGACGCGAGCCGTGTGCGGGCCTTGGTCCGCGCCTGGTACTCAGCGCATGCGTCGGAATGGCTGCGCAGGCGGGTGCCGGAGATCGCAGCGGGTCTCCCCTGGGTCAAGGTGAGCCCACCTGTTGCTCAGAGGCAGATGAAGAGCCGCTGGGGCAGTTGCTCGCCAGCGGGGCGGCTGACGCTCAATCCGCTGCTCATCCGAGCGCCAAGGGAGGCGATTGACTACGTCATCACGCACGAGCTCTGTCATCTGCGGCATCACGACCACGGGCGCGCGTTCTACACCCTGCTGACCCGGTACGTGCCGGGCTGGAAGGGGATCAAGATTCGCCTAGACGGAATTGCGGCGGGTCTGTTTGCCGAGCAGGGTTGATGTCATTCATCCCCGCCGGTGAAAGCTCCCCAGCGCTCGGCTGATCAATACCCCGATCACCAGCGGCACGCAAGGCAAGACCATCGGATGCAGGTTGACCGGGAGCACAAACGCCAGAACGGTCGCGCAGCCCGCCAATATGGCCCCACTCGCATACACTGCAAACAGTTCAGGGTCGTGGTGCAAGAACTCCTTGGCCTTGATCGACCGCACGAAGTAGCCGTCGACCATCGCCGCAGCCACGAAAGCCAGTAACCAAGGCAGCCATTCCAGCAGCGTGGCCAGCCTGAAACTCGCCAGCAGCAACAGCGCATCAATGGAGCGGAAGTAGGCGTTGTTGAACAAGCGCTGGTTGACCAACGCCATCTCGTTGGCGACCGCGCCGTTGACGTCTTTGATCTCCGGTGCGTCGCCCGGCGAGGGCAGGGGCGTTGCACTGCGCGCCGACTCCTGGACGCTCAGCGCACGCGACAACATGTGCGCGACGGGGGCATGGCCCCAGAAGGCTGCCGCCGTAGCGTGCTCTGCACGCAGCTGCGCAACAAAGCGCTCAGGCGGGTGCGCCGATGGCAGGTAGAGCACTAGCACCAGCAGCGCGATCAGCGAAACGAGCGCCACGCCACGGATCACGATGCCGCCCGGCTGCCTGATCGCGCCGCCACCGACGCGTCCGGATCGAGAATCGGAAACCGCCCCTTGATGATCCGCCCGCCCGACACGGAAGCGAAGTACTGCAGGTTCGGCAGCTTGCCCAGCACATCAGCCGGCACCATCTCCTCGAAGGTCTCGGTGAGCTGGGTCGAGTAGCTGGCCGAGAAATCGCCGAGGTGCGTGTCGGCGCCGTGGCTCAGGCCGACGCGAAGCGAGTGGATCGCGGTTTTGCCGAAGGTCTCGACGATGAAGTCCTGCGTCGGCCGGTCCTTCGAGCGCAGCGCGATCAGGTTGTTCAGGTTGCCCAGCGCCATGCGCGCCGCGGCTTCGCTGCCCAGGCGCTTGGCCAGGTCTGCCAACGTCTGCATCGCGCAGGTCGTGAAGATGCCGCCTTCGGCGCCCTTGTTGAGGATTTCGATCAACGGCTGGTTGATGACGTTCGAGACCTCGTCCACGAACAACGAGATGCGCCGATAGCCGCCAAGGTTGTAGCGCATGCCGGCACGCGCCGCGAGGTCGGCCAGCGCCAGTGCGCCGATGGCCGACGCCACCGACGGGTCGGGCAAGGAATCCAGACACATGTAGAGCACTTGCCCGCCACGCTCGATCTTCTCGAAGTTCATGATCGGCCGCGTGTCCTTCGCATCGAACGGGTCGGGCGACAGGCTGCGCCCCAGGTCGCCGGAGGTCGCCGGAGGTCGCCGGAGGTCGCCGGAGGTCAGCATGGACAGCACCGGCAACAGGTTCGCGGTGATCTTCTGGTAGTGCTCGCGGTTGTGCCGAAACGTGCGCACCTGCGCGTCCACCACCTTGTTGCGCTGCGCCTGGGCGACGTGGTGTTCGTAGAAGGCCACGAAGGCCAGCAGGTCGTTGCTCGCCGCTTCGGACGGCCGCTTCATGTTGCCGCGGTGCGCATCCTGCAGCAACTTCTTCATCTCGGGCAGTTCGCGCCAGGCAGCGCCCAGGGTCTCGGCATAGAAGCGGCGCAACGAGCCTTCCAGGACAGGCTCGATGCCGCCGTCGATGTAGCGGGTCAGCTTCGCAAGGTTCGGGCGTTCCTCGATCTCGACCAGCCCCTGGACCACGACGTTCACCGCGTCCCACCCGAAGGCCGAGAACGCGCCGGCCGTGTCCGGCGGCATGATCGACTGGATGCGTGAGGCTATCTCCGTCGGCTTCTGCCAGTTGAAGGTGAAGTCGAGCCGAACGCCGACTTCGGGGAAGGCCGGGTGAAATTTTTAAACACCGCTTCGAGATCCACCTCCTCAGTATCCTGATCCAGCTTCAGGCTGCTCTCGATGTGCTTCAGGCGCGCCACCCGTTCCGGCGTGAGGCTCTCGAACAGACGACGCAGCAGCGCCGGCTCGATCAGGCGTCGCGCTTCAAAGACATCATGAGCCTGTTCGATCGACGGTTGCGCGACATAGGAACCCCGCTGCGGGGTTCGCGCCAGGCTAGCAATCTCCCGGCACACCGTCATGCGCGCTGCCCCACCCGAACAGCTCGCCCCAGCCAAGGATGAGTGCGGGATCCACCCCGACCACGCGCAGCATGCCCCACACGGTGGTGCTGACGGTATCCAGCAGCGGCACCCCGAGTTCGGCCTCGACCCGTTGCGCCAGTTGCGCCGCCCGCAGATTGGTGCAGTACGTGGCTATCGCCTGCGGTTGCGCGAGCGCCACCTCACGCATCAGTTCGACCAGACGCTGCGGTTCGACCAGCGCGAAGTCGTGGTTCACGCGGATGTCGAGGTGCCGTTCGGCAACCACCTCGACCCCGATGCCGCGATAGTTGTCGACGATGCGCGCCTGCACGTCCGCGGTGTAGGGCGACACCAGCCCCAGCCGGTGCAGCTGGCGCAAACCCAACAGTTCGTTGAGCGCCAGAATGGCTGTGGTCGCGGGAATGCCGGTGCGGGCGCGGATTCGCTCGACCAGTTGCAGATCGGTGTCGAAGCCGCGCCAACCAGCCGCCGTGCCACTCCAGCCGATCACATCGACTTTTGCGTCGGCCAGCAGATCGGCCGCAGCCAGGATCTTGGTGTCGTCGAACTGCCCCAAGGCCTGATCGGACAGCGCGATTTCAGTCACCTTGAATCGCGAGAAGTGCGCGCTGCAGCCGGGAACCAGCGCCGCCAGCGCACTGGTCAGCGGTTCCAGCGCGGTATTGGACGAAGGGGTCAGCACCCCCAGGCGGATCGACCGGGTCATTTCGCACCCACGATCAGGAAGCTTCCAGCAGGCGTCGCGGAACACCAGGGGGTAGATCTCGAGAGAATGGCGCGATATTGTCGACAACCATGTCGACATTCACACGCTCGGCGATCTGTAGTCGTTTCCACTGCGCCCTTCCATTGAAGTCAGTCAGGCCTGTTTGGTGCATTAACCATGCCATCGCATGAGCGCCTCCTTACCGCCACATCCGGCGTCGACAGATACTCGAGACACCGAGACTCAGAATGCTTGTACGAACCATTGTCGACATCATTGCGCCAAAATAGTGCCATCAAACGCACAATCCCGAAGCTCAACGCCGGCGGCTCCCAGCCGACACCGACCGCCATGACTGATCCGAAACACCCGTCCCTGCCCGCCGGCGTCCGCGAAATCGACGCGGCGGGCCGAGGCCAAGGCGCCTGTCGACTACGCGTTTCACCTGATCGTGAGCGACCCCACCCCCACGGTCTTGAACGTTGAACTGCCGGCGGGAAGCCGCTGGCAACACCGCACCGCGCTTCCACGCCCGATCCCGGCCGATCCCGGCCGATATGGGCCGATACGGGTCGATCGCGACGCCACCCATCGGGCGATATCGTTGTCGCAACTGGTCGACGTACCGATTCTGATCGTACACGTGTCAGGCCGCGAAGCCGTCGAGCAGATCCGGTGGCCACGCAGCCCCGGCATCGAAACCCGGCTGCCCCTGCTGTACTCGGAAGGCGTGCTTGGTGGCCGCCTGACCCTGCAGCAGTTTGTCGAACTTACCGCCACAAACCCCGCCAAGGCCTATGGGCTGCACCCGCGCAAAGGAACGATCGCGATCGGTGCCGATGCCGACCTCGTCATCTGGGATGAACGCGAGTTCACGCTGAGCAACTCGCAGCTGCATCATGCGTTCGACTACACCCCCTACGAGGGGATTTTGCTGCGCGCATGGCCGGGCTTGACGATGGTTCGCGGCGCAGTGGTGTGGGATGGCCAGACGTTTCACCCGATGCCCGAGCTCGGTCAATTCGTCGAACTGGCCCGAAGTGACGACACACCAGTACGCGATGAGCTCCAACCCCGGCTGCTCGGCTGCGTGGAAAAACACCGTCGGCAAACTGATCGGCATTCAATAAACGCAGGCCAGACACATCGCGCACGCCCGACGCGAAGCGCACGTCCGACGCGGTCCTCCAGGTCCGCGCGCCGCAGCGATCGAGCACCGCGCCCATGTGCAGTCTCAAGAGGAACTGGGCGGCTAATCGCTGGCCATCGGCGCCACCATCGCGTTCAGCCTCGCGCTGCTGCAACGCACCCACATCCGGGTCGATGTCTTTCATGACCGGCTGCCGCGCTGGCTGCAGACCGGGCCGAACTGGTTCTCGGTGGTCTGCCTGGCTGCATTCGCCAGCCTGCTTGCCTGGCCCGCCTGGTTCGTCGTCGAAGACTCGCGTCAGTACCACAGCGTCTCGCAGACCCCCTGGGCCACGCCCCTGTCTTACCCGCAGACAGCCTGGTTGATCGGACTGAGCGTCTTTGCGCTGGTCTCGCTGGTGGCGGCCTATTGCGCCACCGACCTGCTGCTCAAGGGCGATGCCGACAGCATGGAGCGCAACTTCGGTCCGCGCACCGCGAAAGAAGACGTGGAAGAAGAGTTGGCCGACATCAAGATTCGCGGTGTCGATGCCCTCGCCCCAGCCACTGCTGCCACTGCTGCCACTGCGCCGGGAGCCAGATCATGATCGTCAGCTACGTCGTGATCGCCTTTTTCGGCATGCTCGGCATGATGCTGCTCGACCTGCCGATCGCGGTGGCCATGGCAGCGGTAGGCGTGGTCGGCGGCATCATCGCCTACGGCGCGCCCCTCATGAACTCGATCGCCCCAGTGGTCTGGGGCGTGCACAACGACAACCTGCTCACCTCGATTCCACTGTTCGTGCTGATGGGCGAACTGCTGCTGCGCTCGGGCATCGCCGAGCGCATGTTCGGCGCGCTGGCGGCTTGGCTGGGTCGGCTGCCCGGCGGGCTGCTGCCGGCTCGCTTGAAAATCCGCTATGTGCCAACGCTCGACGGCGCACCGGTCGATCCGCAGATCGCCACGTCCTGTCGCCGCGCCGTCGACGCACTGGCTGCACAAGGGCATCGGCTGGAGGTCGGTGACATGTCCATCGACCTCGGGCCGCTCAACCGGTCGTGGGCCATGGTTGGCCAGACCGGGCTGGCGTCGCTGTTCGCGCATCAGCCGATGTGGGCGACAGGTTCGAAGGCATCGACCTGATCGTGACGCCCGCCGCAGCGGCACTGCCCTGGCCTGCCGATCAGCCGTTTCCCGAGCAGATCGACGGCAAAGCGGTGGGCCCGCGTGGCCACGCGATCTTCACCGGCTGGGTCGATGCCGCGGGGCTGCCGGCGCTCGCTATTCCCTGCGAGCCCTCGAGCGAGGGGCTGCCGATCGGGCTGCAACTGATTGGTGACTTCGGAACGGATGACGCGCTGCTGGCCTTCGCGGACGGCTGCGCGACGAGCCACGGCTGGCGTTGGGAGTCGCCGGTCGGCATGGATGAAGCCACCGAACGCGAATCGATCACGCGCACCGCGGCAACCCTTGCGCGGCTCAATCGCCCGGCACTGGCTGGCGACCGTGCACACTCAGGCGTGATCGGCCAGCCAGGCTGCCTCTTCACCCGGTTCCGGCAGCACGCGGCCACCCTCCAGAATCCAGGATGCCGGCGTGGTCGAGGTGCGCATCAGCACCGCGCCGGCCGGCACGTGATCATGGAACTGCACATGCACGAAGGTCGGCGGGGCGTTGGTCAGGTGGCAGTGAATCGCGGTGATGGCCTGTGCGATTGCAGCCCGCTGGCCATCATTGAGCTCACCATGAGGACTGGTGCATCGATAAAGCGGCATGGTTCTGCTGTCCGGTTGAAGTGCGCATGGCCGGCGCTCAGGCGCCGGCCTTCTGATCAGCGGCCACCACCATGACGTCGTCATAGGGGGCCCCGGTAATATCACTGAACATCTTGCAGACCGCAGCCATCAGTTCCACCCGCTTTTGCTGCGCGGTGCCGGGCGGCACACTGCCCAGAACCATAGTCGCCTGCGACGGTTTGCCGCCAGTGAACCAGAGACCCGGTTTCACTTCGGTGAACTCGACTGAAACACTGTCGGGCGCGACGCTCAGGATCTCATGATTGATGCGTGCCAGCCCCGCTGAAACCAGCTCGCGGGATTGCTCGGAAATGCTGCCATTGACCAGGCATTTGTAGAGGATCATCGCTGCTCCGGTTGCGGAGCCGATCATCGGCGGATTCGTGCGGCGTCGTCAAGCGTCCGTCAATCGGCGCGCGCCCCGCACGGCCCAGATCCGCAATCGCCTGGCTGCCCGCAATCGCCTGGCTGCCCGTACTGCCCGTACTGCCCGATAATGATCGGCTCGACCCGACGCACGCACCCTGCCCCCATGGATTCACCCGCTCCCCATTTCGGCCCGCTGACCGGGCTGAAGGTTGTTGAACTCGGCCAGCTGATCGCCGGCCCCTTTGCTGCCAAGACGCTGGCCGACTTCGGCGCCGACGTCATCAAGATCGAACCGCCCGGCAGTGGCGACCCGCTGCGCCAATGGCGGCTCATCAAAGACGGCACTTCCGTCTGGTGGCAGGTTCAGTCGCGCAACAAGCGCTCGATAGCGCTCGACCTGCGCGATCCGCAGGGCCAGGACATCGTTCGCCGCCTGGCACAAGACGCTGACGTGCTGATCGAGAACTTCCGCCCCGGCGCGATGGAGGGCTGGGGCCTGGGCTCCGACGCGCTGCTGGCGCTCAACCCGAAGCTGATCATGCTGCGGATCAGCGGCTTCGGCCAGACCGGCCCCTATCGCGACAAGCCTGGCTTCGGTGTGGTCGCCGAGGCGATGGGCGGGTTGCGTCACCTCACAGCCGAACCAGGGCGAGTGCCCGTGCGGGTGGGGGTGAGCCTGGGCGACACGCTGGCGTCGCTGCACGGCGTGATCGGCATCCTGATGGCGCTGCATGAGCGCCAGCGTTCTGGCCAGGGCCAGGTGATCGATGTCGCGCTGTTCGAGGCGGTTTTCAACTGCATGGAGAGCCTGCTGCCCGAGTACAGCGCGTTTGGCGCAGTCCGCGAGCCCGCCGGCAGCGCATTGCCCGGCATCGCGCCCAGCAACGCCTATCGCTGCGCCGATGGCGGCTACGCGCTCATTGCCGGCAATGGCGACAGCATCTTCAAGCGCCTGATGAGCACCATCGGGCGCGACGATCTCGGCCAGGACCCGGCACTCGCCGGCAACGGCGGACGCGTGCAGCGGGTGGCTGAAATCGATGCCGCCATCGGGAGCTGGGCCGCACTGCGCAGCGTGACCGAGGTGCTGAACGCGCTCGATGCCGCAGCCGTGCCCGCAGGTCGAATCTATACCGTGGCCGACATTGCCGCCGACCCTCACTACCAGGCACGTGGCATGATCGAAACCGTGCAGCTGGCTGACGGCACGCGTTTGCTGGTTCCCGGCATCGTGCCCAAGCTGTCGCGAACCCCCGGCGAGCACCGCCGCAACGCGCCCGAACTGGGCCAGGACACCGACGCGGTGCTGAGCGCAATCGGCCTCACCGCTGCGCAGATCCAGGCACTGAAAGACAAAGGCATCATCGCCGCCCCCACCAAGTGAGTACCAACATGACCCGCATCTATTTCAATGAAGTCGCGCCGCGCGATGGCTTTCAGATCGAACCCGAATTCATTCCCACCGACACCAAGGTGGAACTGATCAACGAGCTCAGCGACTGCGGCTACGCGAAGATCGAGGTCACCTCGTTCACCTCGCCCAAGGCGATCCCGATGCTGCGCGATGCCGAGATCGTGATGGGCCGCATCCGCCGCGCGCCGGACGTCGAGTACACGGTGCTGGTGCCCAATCTGCGCGGCGCCGAGCGAGCGCTGGAATCGCGTGCCGACGAACTCAACCTCGTGATGTCGACCTCCGAGACCCACAACCTGGCCAACCTGCGCATGCCGCGCGAAAACAGCGTGACCGCGTTGTCCGATGTCATCCGCCATGTCGATGGCCGCACGCCCATCAACGTGTCGCTGTCGACCGCCTTCGGGTGCCCGATGGAGGGCGAGGTGCCGCTCGAGACGGTGCTGGGGTATGCACGCCGCTTCGCCGCGCTCGGCGTGCGCGGCCTGACCCTCTGCGACACCACCGGCATGGCCCATCCGGGGCAGGTCGCAAAAATGACGCAGGCAATGCTCAAGGAATTTTCGTCGCTGCAGCTGACCATGCACTTCCACAACACCCGCGGCATGGGCCTGGCCAATGTGCTGGCCGCCGTGCAGGGCGGGATCGTCCGCTTCGATGGCTCGCTGGGCGGCCTCGGCGGCTGCCCGTATGCGCCCGGCGCCAGCGGCAACATCAGCAGCGAAGACGCAGTGCACATGCTCGACGCGATGGGCTACGACACCGGCATGAAGCTCGATCGCCTGCTCGCGGCCGCCCGCCGGATGCCGGAGATCGTCGGCCATGAAGTGCCGGGCCAGGTGGCCAAGGCCGGGCCTTCCGGTCGCCTCTATCCGGCGCCGGAATCGGTGGCGCAGCTGCGCCGGCAGTTCGCCTGAATCGTGCCGGAGGCCCGGTCAGCCGTGGTCCCGGCGCACAGCCGCGAAAGGGCCTGCCTGAGTGCTACTCGGCCAGCGCCACTTCGACGAAGGTGTCGTTGTAGCAGGCCCCGCCCATGATGTCGGTGCGCAGATCGGCATCGATCAGCGCATTGACCGTCTGGCCGGTGTCGCTGGAGGCGAGCCAGGTGCCCTTCGGGCTGTAGACCACCCCCGCGCGGACAGCGTCGGTGATGCGGGCCAGCAGGGTCACCTCGCCGCGCTGGTTCCAGACCCGCAGCTTGCAGCCCTCTGTGATGCCGCGTGCCAGCGCATCGCTCGGGTGCAGCTCGATGCGCTCAGGGCCGCTGGACGCCGGGTCACTGCCGAAAGTGGCATTGGTGCGACGTGACGACGACGGCGAAATGAGCATCAGCGGCGCCCCGCCGGCCACCGCCTCGAAGCGCGGCACGCCGTAGCCAAACCGCGTCTCCAGATCCTGCGAGAACAAGGTGATGCGGCCCGAGGGCGTGCCCGGCTTGACCGTGTTGCAGATCATCACCGGTTCGCCTGCCGGGGTGTTCATCAGCAGCGCACGGTCCAGCGGCAGCTGGCTCGGGCGATGGCCGCCCAGGCGCGGATCGGCCGGGTCGAGGGCGGCGTCCATCAGTGCTTCGTCGCTGTCCTGGAACATCGGCTCGGTGAAGCCGAAGCGTGCCGCCAGCCGCCGGAAGATCTCGGTATTGGGCAAAGACTCACCGACCGGCGCGATCACCGGCGCGGCGCGCTGCAGATAACTCTGGCCATACGCGGTGTACACATCGTCGAACTCGAAGTGCGACGACGCGGGCAGGATCACATCGGCATATACGAGGCTGTCGGTCATCACGACATCGCAGCCCACCACGAAGAGGTCTTCACGCGCGAGCGCCCGCCGCATGCGGTTCTGGTCGGGATGCGTGCACACCGGGTTGTGGTTGTAGATGAAGACGGCTTTGATCGGCGGCGCCAGCGTCTCATCGAGCAGCAGGCGGCCGACATCGACGATGTTGAAGGTGCGCGTGCCGGCGGGCACGAGGTCGGGCCGCTGCAGCCTGGCGGCGGTGGTCGGAAATGCCAGACCAGGACGTGCGAACACGCCCGCGCCCAGCCGGCCCATCTGCCCGGTCAGCACATTGAGCGCCATGATCGCGCGGATGGCCGAGCCGCCGCTGCGCCCGCGCTCGATGCCGTTGCCCACCGACAGCGCGAGCCGTTTGGCGCGCACGTAGACATCGGCCAGCTGATCGAACTGCGTACGCTCGATGCCGCACACCGCCAGCGCCTGCGCCACCGAATACAGGCGCGCCTGCACCATGTAGACGTCGAGGCCGCTGACCCAGGTGTCGATGAAGGACTGGTCGAACGCGCCTCGCCGCTCCAGTTCGGCAGCCAGTGCAAGGGCCAGCACGACATCTGTGCCGGGGCGGATCTGCAGATACAGATGCGCCTGCTCGGCGATACGAGTGCGTTTGGGGTCGACCACCACCAGGGTGGCGCCGTTTTCGCGCGCGGACTTGATCACACGCGCGAGGTGCAGGTTGGAGACGGTGACGTTGTTGCCCCAGACTGCAATCACATCGGCTTCGCTCATCTGCTCGGGCGGCATGCCCGGCGCATTGCCGAACAGACTGGTGTACGCGGTGCCGCGCACGACACCGCAAAGGGGGCCGCGATCGAGCAGGCTTGCGCCCAGGCGATGGAAGAAACGCCGGTCCATCGACCCGCCGGAGATCTGGCCATGCGGGCCTGCGTAGTTCAGCGGCAGCACCGACTGCGGCCCATGCGAATCGATCGCGGCCTGAATGCCCGCATGAACCCGGTCCAGTGCCTCGGCCCATGAAATGGGCTCGAACTGGCCGCTGCCGCGAGGCCCGGTTCTCTTGAGCGGCTGGCGCAGGCGCCCCGGGCCGTGCACGAATTGCGGGTAGTAGCGCGCGACCTTGTCGCAGATAACGCC
>JAYVOV010000504.1:0-16630 GCA_043757735.1 Burkholderiaceae bacterium | reverse complement strand
TCCCCAGGGCTTCGAACCAGGCCGGATTCAAGGCCCGGTAGTGCGCCGCCAGCGGCTTGTGCGACAACTGCCGCCACAGGCGCACGAAGGCAATAGCTCGATCGACCAGTGCGGACGGCACGCCGGCGCCCGGGTTGCGCAGCATGGGAAGCAGTTCGGCCATCAGCAGATACATCTGCTTTTCGGCTGCCGCGAACGCAGCCATCTCGAGCGGCGGATCGATTTTGTGCGGGCCCAGCATCACGCTGGGATCTGCCTCGAGCTCACGAAAGGATGTCTTCAAACCGGTGGCAACATCGATGTAGACGACCCATCGGGGCGTGCCCATCTGCGGTGGCGCCGGTGGCATCCCTTTTCGCAGAAAGAACGGCAGGGCCAGATAAGCCTCGCCCTCGAAGGCGAACGGTACCGGGTAGCCGCGCACCGCCTCGCGGGGCATGCTGGTCACCTGGGCTCGAAACGCCTGAACCTGCGAGATCCGCTGTTCAATCACAGACGTCTGGCTGTCGGCGGCTGCGCCCGGCCCTGAACTGGTCATCAGTGCTGCTCCAAAAAACAAGAAGATCGCGCGACGTGTGTGATCCGCATGGTCGCGCCGTGTCATCTGATCGGATTGTCAGTGACGGCGATCGGCCCGCCGTCCATTGAACTGGCGTAGTCGGCGGCCGGCACGACCCGCCCATTCTGATTGGTGCCGGTGTCGTTGATCGTGTAGGCCAGGGTGTTGCCGTTGCTGTCCTGGACGGCACCGGTGGTGTGGACCGCATGTCCGCCACCCGCGTAGGCGGGATCGTTCCAGAGCTTGCCGGCATCGTGACCGGAGATCACACCCTGATCATTGGCCAGCGCCTGGTCGACGCTGGCGGTGTTTCCCGGTGCCATGTGGGCTGGCACGCCACCGTTCTCGAGGATGGTCTCTTCGCCGCCGATTGGCGTACCCCCATTGCGGGTATAGCCCGATGGTGGCGGGCCATTCGCAATGGCTTCCATCTGTGCTTCGGTGTAGTTGCTGCCGGTTGCCTGGTTGATGATCTGCTGCGACGACTGGACCGCGCAGTTCTGATGACTCTGCTGCCCCGGATGCAGTTCGCGACCACGTGCCGGGTCACCGATCACGCTGAGTGTGACCGGATCGGGCTGATTGGCGAGACTCTTGTAAAACGCTTCGCCGCCGTCGCCCGCCCGGATCGCGTCGAGCTGACGGATCGTCTGCGCCTGCTGCTCCGGCGTGCCCGCGACAATCACGTTCTTGCGGTAGTAAGTGATGATCGAGCCGTCAGGCTGCAGTTCGGAGCGTGGATACGCCGGACTGACCACCGCCTTGACCGCGCCCATCAGCGCTGTCAGCATGCCGCCGAACCCACCCATGCCCATGCCGACCATGCCCACAATCACGGTGGGCTCGCCCATCGCGATCACATCGGGCGGGCCGACGCAGACCATCATGTCGCCCATTCGCGATTGCGGCATGCCGCCCACCAGCACCGTGGGCGCACCCATGATGATCGGCCCGCCCACGTGCGGCACCAGCACTGTCACGAGCGGACAGACGTGCATGTCGGTGATGCGGGCGGCAGGCTTCATGCCGATCAGCACCGTGGGGAAACCGCTGACGATCGTGCCGCCGTGCACGGACGGGTCGCCCAGACGCGCTGCGAAGGTCATTGGTCAGCTCCTGCGGTTGCGCTCGGGATGCATCGATTCAGGCTGCATCAGCTGTTGATCTTGACCAGCGGGGCCTTGATGTCGATCAAGGCCGCACCCGCCACATCGATCTTCACGCCGTTGATCTTGATCTGCACGCCCTTGATCTCGATGGTGCCGTCAACCTTCATGGTGATCGAGGCCGCGCCTGTGGTGAGCTTGATCTCGGTGCCGGCGGTGAGTGAGTAGGCTGTGCCGATCTTGGAGTCCGACGTGGTCGACACGTCGATCGCTTCCGCATTCTTGACCGACAGCGTGCGCTTGCCGGTGATCGTCACTGTCTCCTTGCCGCCAACGGTTTCGGTGCGATCGCCGGTGATGTCGATTTTTTCGTTCTTCTCGACTTTCTCGGTGCGGTCGCCCTTGACGGTGATCGTCTCGTTGCGATCCACCGTTTCAGTGCGGTCGCGCTTGACGTGGGTGATTTCGTCGTTGCCAATCGTCTTGGAGCGGTCGTGGCCCACGGTGTGGACCTCGTCGTTCTCGACCTCGATCAGCTGATTCTTCTCGGCATGCAGCCAGACCTGCTCGGCGCCCTTCTTGTCCTCGAAACGCAGCGCGTTGGCGGTTGCGGCCGTGCCGTCCTTGGTCGAACGGCTGAGCATGCCCCACTGTGTTTTGTTGTCGGGCAGGGCCCAGGGCGGCATGTTGTTGGCGTTGTAGACCACGCCGGTTACAACCGGGCGATCGGGGTCGCCTTCGAGGAAACTCACCAGCACTTCCTGGCCGATGCGAGGAATCGAGATGAAACCCCAGTTGTTGCCTGCAGCGAGCGAAGACACCCGCAGAAAACACGACGACTCTTCGTTCTTCAAGCCACGCCGATCCCAGTGGAACTGCACCTTGATACGGCCGTATTTGTCGGTGAAGATTTCTTCAGCGGAGGGGCCGGTCACCACCGCCGTCTGCAGGCCATGAATGAGCGGGCGGCGCGTGACCCTCGGCGCCCTGAACTGCTGGCGTTGCGGCAGCGCGGTGAACGAGCACTTGAAGCGGGCGCCAGATTGCGTGCCGCTCTCGAGGGCCGAGTCCTGGTAGACGTACTCGGTGCCCACGATCAGGTATTCGCCGTTCTGATCGCGACGCGTATGGTTGGCGAGCTTGAAGCGGCGCCCGACATGAAAAGTACGCAGCAGTCCGTCGCCCCGAATAATAATGGCGTTCGATGCGAGTTCTTCGGCGCGCGCGGCCACATAGGGGTCGCCCTGCGCCAGCGCCTGACCACCCACCGGGTCGAAATCACCGGGGTAGTCGAAGATCTCGTACTTGGCCGACGCCTGCCCGTGCTCGTGGACGTTCTCAGGGCTGCGCGTGACCATCTGCTGGGATGCCGGCTTGAGCCAGTCGTAGTCCTTCAGGGTGAACATGGCCGGCTGCACCTCCTGGATCTGGCGCCATTCGGTCACCACATCTTTCTTGTGCACCTGATCACGGCTGCCCGGCACGAAATCGAAAGTGTCTGGCGCAGGGATCGGCGTGTGCTTGCTCTTGTCGTCGGTCAGCACCAGGGTGTGACCCGACGCGGTGTGCTCGAAGAAGTAGTAGATGCCCTCCTGCTCCATCAGCCGCGATGCAAATGCGAAATCGGTCTCGCGGTACTGCACGCAGTACTCCCAGGCCTTGTACTTGGAGGCGTCGAGCAGTCTCTTGGCCAGAGTGATATTGCGATTGCGCCCCTCGAGCAGGATCTTGTCGAGGACCTGCGGCACACTCAGGTTCTGGAACACCCGGCAGTCGGTGGTGCGGGTCAGAAACCACAGCGCCGGACGCACCTGCAGCCGATACACGAAGCGCCGGCCGATACTGCCGCCATTGGCAAACTGGGTGACAAAACCGTCGAAATGGCGCACCACACCGTCGCCATGGTCGACCTTGATGTTGGCCCGGTGACCCAGGACCTTCTTGGGGTCGAGGTCATCCTTGATGCTCACCGCCTCCACGTCGATTTCAAAAAGACGCGACAGGCGCTCTGAAACCCTCATGCTCGAGAATTCCAGATCGGCGCCCAGCGGCGTGGACAGCTCACAAAAACGGGCCATTTTCTTAGCTCCAAGCGGGCAAGGGCTCGCTCACGGTGCAACTGTATCGCCCGCGCGGCCGCCCGGCCATAACACTGAAGTACGCCCCGGCTGCGAGCAGCCGCCGCGAAGGCGGCCGGCGCGCGGGGACGAGGATCACTCGAAGGTGTATTGGAACTCGCTGTCCTGCACCGACAGCCCGATACCGTGCAGCTCCTGGCCCTCGGCCAGACGGGTCAGGTATTCGCGGCTGATGCGCGGCAGCACCGTGTTGGTCAGGATGGCATCGATCATCCGCCCACCCGACTCCAGCTCGCTGCAGCGCCCGATGATGGTCTTGACCACGTCGTCGTTGTAGGTAAGCGGGATGCCATGGTTCGTCTTGACCCGCTTTACGATGCGGTTGAGCTGCAGACGCACGATGCTGCCCAGCATCACATCAGACAAGGGGTAGTACGGAATGGTGACGATACGACCCAGCAGCGCCGCCGGAAACACCTTGAGCAGCGGCTCGCGCAGCGCCTTGGAAATGCCTTCCGGATCCGGCAGGAGTTCAGGGTCTTTGCACAGATTCGTGATCAGGTCGCTGCCGGCGTTGGAGGTCAGCAAGATGATCGTGTTCTTGAAGTCGATGTAGCGCCCTTCGCCGTCTTCCATCCAGCCTTTGTCGAAAACCTGGAAGAAGATCTCATGGACATCCGGGTGCGCCTTCTCGACCTCATCGAGCAGCACCACCGAATAAGGCCGGCGCCGCACCGCTTCAGTCAGGATGCCACCTTCGCCATAGCCAACATAGCCGGGAGGCGCGCCCTTCAGCGTGGACACGGTGTGCGCCTCCTGGTACTCGCTCATGTTGATGGTGATGACGTTCTGCTCGCCACCATAGAGCGACTCGGCGAGGGCCAGCGCGGTTTCGGTCTTGCCGACGCCGGAAGGGCCGACCAGCATGAACACACCGATCGGCTTGTTCGGGTTGTCCAGCTTGGCGCGCGAGGTCTGAATGCGGCTGGCGATCATCTCCAGGCCATGACGCTGGCCGATCACCCGATCGTTGAGAGTATCGGCCAGACGCAGAACAGACTCGATCTCGTTCTTGACCATCCGGCCCACCGGAATACCGGTCCAGTCGCCTACCACACTGCCGACCGCGCCGGCATCGACCGACGGCATGATGAGCGGCACTTCGCCCTGCAACGCGGTGAGGGTGGTCTGAAGACCATCGAGTTCGGCGAGCAGCGCGGCTCGCTGGACATCGTCAAGCGGCGCAGCGGACCCGGCAGCCGCAGCGGCGCCAGCGGCGGGTACGGCGGTCCCGGCAGACGCGGCAGACGCGGCAGTGTCGACCGGCTTGGCGCCCTCGCGCAACCGGGCACGGATGGCCAGCACCTGATCGACCAGCGCCTTCTCTTCCTTCCAGCGCACATTGAGCTGGGCGAAAGTAATCTGTTCGGCATCGAGCTTGTTCAGCGCATCGACCTTGCGCGTACCGATCGCTTCACCAACCGCTTCTTCGCGACCGATGATCTCCAGTTCGGTCTGCAAGGCCTCGATGCGGCGCAGCGTGTCCTCCACTTCTGGCGGGGTGGCGTGCTGGCTCACCGCCACGCGGGCACAGGCGGTGTCGAGCAGGCTCACCGCCTTGTCGGGCAGCTGACGCGCCGGAATGTAGCGATGCGACAGTCGAACCGCCGCTTCGATCGCGGCATCGAGCAGCTGCACGCGATGGTGCTTCTCGAGGGTGCTGGCCACTCCGCGCAGCATCAGGATCGCCTTCTCCTCGTCGGGCTCGGGCACCTGGACCACCTGGAAGCGGCGCGTGAGGGCCGGGTCTTTTTCGATGTACTTCTTGTACTCGGCCCAGGTGGTAGCGCCGACGGTGCGCAGGTTGCCGCGTGCCAGCGCCGGTTTGAGCAGGTTGGCGGCATCGCCGGTGCCGGCCGCGCCACCGGCGCCTACCAGCGTGTGGATCTCGTCGATGAACAAAATGATGGGTTTGGGGCTTGCCTGAACCTCGTCGATCACCTGACGCAGGCGCTGCTCGAATTCACCTTTCATGCTGGCGCCGGCCTGCAGAAGGCCGATGTCGAGCGTGAGCAGCGACACGTCTTTGAGTGACGGTGGCACGTCGCCTTTGGCCAGCCGCTGCGCAAAGCCTTCGACCACCGCGGTCTTGCCCACGCCCGCTTCGCCCGCCAGCAGCGGATTGTTCTGGCGGCGACGCATCAAGATGTCGATGATCTGGCGGATTTCTTCATCGCGCCCGGTGATGGGATCGATCTCGCCTTTGCGCGCCTTTTCAGTCAGATCGACGGTGAACTTCTTGAGTGCTTCCTGCTTGCCCATCTGGGCCGGCGCCATTGCGCCGCTGGCCTCGCCAGGCGCGGCGCCCCCGGAGGCACCATCGCTGGAAGCCAGTCGATCTTCAGGCGAGCCCGAGACGATCTGCGCGAGATCGTCGGAGAGCGCCTCGACCTTGATCCGCTCGAACTGGCGCGAAATGGCCAGCAGGGCATTGCGCAGCGACGGTTGCTTGAGCATGCCCACAACCAGGTAACCACCACGGACCTGCGCGTCCTTGAACATCAGGGTGCCGCAGACCCAGCCGCGCTCGACCGCACTGTCGATGTGATCGGAGAGATCGGACAGCGAGGTCGCGCCGCGAGGCAGCCTGTCGAGCGCCTCCTGCATGTCCTTGGCCAGGACCGCCGCGTCGATGTTGTAGTGACGCAGAATGCGATGGAGATCGGAGTCCTGCAGCTGAAGCATCTGATTGATCCAATGCACCAGCTCCACGTACGGATTGCCGCGCAGCTTGGCAAATACCGTAGCGCCTTCAATGGCCTTGTAGAGGATCGGATTGAGCTTGCCGAACGAGGTGGCGCGGCTGATATCTGCCATGTGAGTCTCCCGGTGGTGTATGTAGATTCAGATCATTGGGCAACACGCGAGACGGCCAACTGCACGCCGCGCGCGGGTGTCTCTTTTTTCCAAGTACCAAGCCAGCTGGTCCAGCCCAGACGGGCGCCGCCGCCCAGCTTCATGCGCGGCACTTGATCGGGCGCCACGGAAAGATCCGCGTGCACGCCGAATTCTTCGCCGACATATTGCAGCACCCAGTCTTTCAACCGGGCATTCCAGCTGCCGACCGGAAGGAACTGTTCATAGGCGGCCAGTGACATCGGGCCGATGCGCAAGGTGAAGTGGTGCTGAACATCAAATACCCGGCGCCCCAGCACAGTCCCGCGCCCGAGCAATGCCGAGCCATCCCGTTTGCCCAAAGCGGAGCGCTGCGCTTCAGGCAGCGGCATCCAGCGTGGCGAAAATGTATCGATCTCGACCTTCTGGCCGAAGTAGTGCGCGACCAGGTCGCGCATGCCGTCCGGATTGCGCGCGGTCCGTGACAACAGCCCGGCGAAAAACCGCTTGGCGTCATCGGGAACGGAATCGCGCGAATACCAGGCGGGCATTCCCTGCCCGAAGGTGGAACCGACATAACTGCGGAAGCGGTCTTCGTTCGGGCGGTCGCGGCTGACCACCGGCTGCGCCTGACGCCAGCTTCGATAAAAGCTGAGCAGCAGTCGATGATGAAACAGATCGGCGAACCGGGCGAGCGTGGGGTCGCCATGCTGGCGCTCACGTTCACGGGTCAGTTCGGTGAGATGCAGGGGCAGCGGGCCCTGCGGCCCCCACAAGCCCAGAAAGCGAACACCCAGACGCACCCTGCCGTCCGGGCGGGTGTTCACCCGCCAGAGATTGGCAGGCGCAAAAGTGAGCTCCGGATCCTGCCCCAGGCGAATGGGTTCATCGACCGGCTTGCGCGCTTCGCCCAGCCGCGGCAATTGCGGATGCCAGGCCTCGACCCGACGCAGCACCTGGTAGAAGTCGTTCTCCCAGGGGCGCTGTGTCAGCTCCGCGAGCCAGGTCAGCCGATGACCCTGGAACCCGATCTCGCCGGCCATCGGGCCACCTCGCCGCGCGACTCGGACAGCAGTCGCACCTGGGTAAAAGAATTGATCGATACGTGCCGCGCCAGCAGCCGCTCGAGCACCGTACCGAGAATGAAGCCGCCGGCGCCACCGAAGGCCGACTCATCGAGGGTGAGATCGATGTCCAGACCACGCCCGAAAGCAATGGGGCCGGCCACCGGCATGCGCCTGATCACCGGTCGCGCCGACACACGAGAGACGCTCTCGGCCTGCCGGCGCGACGCCGGCTCGGCCATGTCGGCGTACAGAACCAGCAGCTCGCGCAGCGCCGCCGCTGCTGCACCATCACGGTTGCCGTCGAGAAGCGACAGGTAGTTCAGCGACAGGTGGCTGAGCAGCCGCCAGGCGTAATCGCCCTCGGCTACCGTGGCGCGCGGCCGGGTTGGCGCCTTGTGGACTTTCAGCCCCAGCACCGGCGCGGTTTCGTCGAGCGTCAGCGCGTTCAGTGAGCCGATCGGCAGCAGCAGCGGCAGGTCGCGGTTGGTGGCCAGCACGTCGGCCGCCAGCTGCTTCAAAGCCAGCGGGTACGGCGCCTCGCGCTCGTCGACCACCGCCAGGAAGATCTCGGTGCCGATGTAGCCGCTGCGGGTGCCCTGGCGGCGCTGCCGCTCGGACAGCATCCGGGGCTCCCGGCGCATCGTGTAGAAGCCCTTCGCACCAACGCTGTCGTGATGAACCAGATCGCCGTAAAAGGGCCGCAGATCGACGTCACCCGAGCCGTCATCGGTGAGTCCGCGCAGATCGTGGATCGCCAGGACCTCGAAGTCCATGGGCCGGGCACGATCGACCACGAGATGATGCTCGAAGCGTCCTTCGCTCAAGTGCACGCGATCGGCGCGCCGGCGAAACGCATTCACGACCGGCGTCGTGTGCAGCGCGAAGTGCGATTCATCGATGACCGGTTCCAGCGAGGGGTCGCCACGGGCAAACAGCAGGACGAGTTCGGCCTCGCGGCTGTCCAGACCAGCCCAGGCCTGGGCCAGCCCGCTCACCTTCACATATCGGAAGCGTTGCGGCAGCGCGAAATACTCGCGCAGCAATCGATAGCCCTGAAAAGAGCGGCGATCGTAGGGCAGCAGCGCCTGGTCATCGTCGAACCCGTCGGCACGGATGGCCGATGCCGGCAGGCGAGCGAGCACTCGGGGCGGCGAGTCGGTGCTCATTACCAGCGCGCCGACCGGATGGCCGACCGCCAGTTCATGCAGGGACGACGCGACATCCTCGGCGCCTGCGATATAAAACGAAAGCTCGTCGCACTTCAAGGCGGAAAACGGTGTTTCGCAGGCCATTGCCAGCTTGATCCGCGCCCCGCCCCGCACCTGGCTGGTCAGCCCCAGCGCGCCCAGCGGCAGATCATTGGCATAGGTGAAGTAGCGCGCTGCGGCGACCCGCAGAGGCCACAGTTTGAGCGCATGCGCGGTACGGAATTCACAGGCCGTCTGTTCGCCGCGCGGAATGATGCTGCGGATCGACGCACCTCGCGGCAGCGCAAAGCCGGTGAGCAGCGCCGGATCGCCTGGGTCCGGCTGCAACTCGACGATCATGCATGACGGCATCGGCGCCAGGTACTGCGGAAACAGGATCTCGAGCAGGTGCTGCGTGAAACGGGGAAACTCGGCGTCGATCTTGAGCTGCACACGCGCCGAAATGAAGGCGAAGCCCTCGAGCAGCCGCTCGACATAGGGGTCTGCAACCTCCACGCCTTCCATACCCAGACGCGCGGCCACCTTGGGGAACTCGCGCGCGAACTCCGCGCCCATTTCGCGCACATGGGCGAGTTCGTTGTTGTAGTAGTCGAGAAGCCTTGGGTCCATCAGATGCCGGTTCGCCTGCGATTCAGGAGACAGCGCCGCAGACCGGGCGAAGCGCAGCGGTGTCAGCTGCCACGCGTAATCTGCTCGCGAAGTGTGAAAGGATTGCTGCCGCTGTCGAGCAAGGCCACCATACCGGTCTCGAGATCGAGGTCGGTCTTGAGCAGAAGCTCCAGCGGATACGGTTTTGCCCACAACTGCGCGCTGATCTCGAAACTGATGACATTGTGATGCCCCATGGGATCGCTCGGTTCGATGCCGCGCACGACCAAGGTCGAGGGCAGGATACGCGGCTCGAACAACAGGATCGATTCACGCATGGCCCGTTCGAGATCGCGCAGTTCGAGCTTCGACACCAGAGTGCCGGACAACGGCGGCATGCCGTAGTTGATCGTGGACGCGAAAGTGTGCGCAAACGCCTCGGTGTCGAGCGTGTTGGGCAGCGACGCGGTGGCGTTGAGCAGCCAGGAAAGATCACGCAGCACGCTGTTGCGCAGCTTGCCCTTGGAGATGGTCCGCTCATCTGACGCCTCGACCCGGCTCGCGGGGTCGTCGTCGATCAGGCGATCGAGCAGCGCCGGCTGCAGGCGGTCACGGGCGAAGGTGTCTGACATGGCAGGGAAAGGGCTCGAGCCGTGGCAGGCGTTCAGTCGTGACGCAGCACCAGCTTGCGAACATCGAGCATGCCGTATTCGCTGGCGTCGGTGCTCCACACCCGCTGGCCCATGCCCTGCCAGCCGGTTTCATCGCTGCCGCTCCAGATGGTCTTGCGGGCGAACAGGAGGTCGTCGTCAGTGCTTGCCTCGGTGCCGGGGTAACGCGACGGCATCAGCACATGCTTGGTACCGCCGGTAGTGAACTCGACCTCGGCCGACGCCCAGACGGTGTCGAGTACATCGTCAGGTTCTGGCAGCGTGATCTTCGCGATGCGCTCGAAGGGCACCCAGTAATACTTGCCGTCGATGAAACACTCGCAGGCGGGCCCGAGACGCGGGTCGGCATCGGCCACCCATTCGAAGGCTTCGCCGTTGAGCGTGCCCGCCACCGCGCGCGCGCCTTCCAGCGCCTCGCCACGCAGCTGCGCGGCACGCACGGCTGCCTGCGGATCGGCAGCCGACCCAGCACGCAGCGCCTCGACCATCATGGCCAGCCACTGCGGCGGTTCACCGGCGACGACCGGGGTGCGGGTGCCGGCAAAAACATCCTGACGAAATTTCTCGCAGGCAAGGGCCTGCTTGTAGACGATCGTGGTGAAGCCGAGTTCAGCGTCGAGGCTGCTGCCGGTATCGGCCTGGGTGGTAGCGCGATCCCATTGTCCGGAGACGCAGAACAGGCGAAAGAGCTGCATCCGCACGGACGCGTCCGAGGGGTTGGAGCGGGCTTTGGCCATGGCGACATCGAGCATCGATTGAAATGAATTGGCGGCCATTCAGCACGTCTCCGAAACAGCAGTGGGTACAGCCGCCCATGTGGGCGGCTGCAGGGGCGAGAAATTGGATTTCATCCGCGTTGACATCTGGTCAGGTGGATGTTGTCAGGGTTTCGTCATTTCGTACGAGAAAGTCTTCATACCAGTGGCGCTGGCGCCTTTGGCATTCTGAGGCGTATAGCTGTACTCAACCTTATAAAAAGCCAGCCTGACTCGCTCCTGGGGGATCAGATGATTTACATCATGCTGAAGCGTTACTGACGCTACGCGTACTTGGGAAAAAGTGATTGTCAGGTACGTTTGAGCGTCACCGCCCGCCCGGCGCATCGTCAGAACAGCCTTTGGAATATTCGTGTTCTTGGTACAGCGGTCCATCAGACCCGCCGAAGCGGAATCCACCAGGTGACAAAACTCGAACATCCGGACGTCTGTTCGACCCGACGGGACGCCCTCCGAATAGGGCGTCTGCATGGACCAGTTCCACTCAGACACCTCGATTTCGTTCAAATGGGCTGCGTCATCTGCCTCACCAGGCACCTGGTCCAACTTCAGAAAACAATCGCCGACACTCACTTCGCTCTCCTGTCCAGGTTGCCGCTTTCGGCAGGGGCCAGCAAAGCCCTTGACGAAAGCGGGCTGCTCTCGCAGCCCGTCAGCTCAACTCGTTAGACCTTGGTGCCGGTCTTGATGTTGTAGCCCGCCTTGATGCCGGCATCGAGCGTGCCGTCCTTCTTCTGCGGCTTGTATTCCATTTCGATCTTGGTGAAGTTGAAACTCACCTGATCGGTCGGCAGCGGGCTGCCGCCGGACGATGCGCCGGTCTGGTAGGAGCTGATCAGGATGTCTGTGAACTTCCAGATCACGTAGACGTGCTGTTCACCGCCAGCCTTGCGCAGATGGAGCTCGGCGGCATCGATGTGCTGGCCGGTGGCGCAGGCCAGGAACAGCTTGGGCGCCGAGAT
This sequence comes from Burkholderiaceae bacterium, assembly GCA_043757735.1. GTDB lineage: Bacteria > Pseudomonadota > Gammaproteobacteria > Burkholderiales > Burkholderiaceae_E > Quisquiliibacterium. Next base: position 4,720 of record JAYVOV010000504.1, on the reverse strand, counting down.
GCCCTGCTCGATCACGAAGTGGAAGTCCTGCATCGAAACCTTGCCCGAACCACCGCCGCCGCCAAGGCCCGATGATCCGGCATTGGATTCGCCCCAGCTCCAGCTCTGCAGCTCGAGCCATTTCTCATGGCCCTTCTGGTTGCTTTCGCCGTCGATGGTGTTGATCTTCAAGAGAAAGTCTGAACCTGCCATTTGATTGCCTCTTTCAGTAAGTGGTGTGTGGATGGTGGTGGTGCTTCAACTGCTGCTGGGTTGTTTCGACTCGGACGGTTTGTTTGTTCACCGTGATCACACTGTATCTGGCAACTGTGCCCTAGAACATCCGGCTGAAGTCGTATCTCATTGGTACTAGCCGGATGTTGCAGGCGATCGCGTTACTTCTTCTGCGACGGCAGCTTGGAGACCAGACGCAGCGACACCGTCAGGCCCTCGAGCTGGTAGTGCGGGCGCAGGAAAAACTTCGACGTGTAGTAGCCCGGATTGCCTTCGACCTCTTCGACCACGACCTCGGCACCCGCCAGCGGACGCTTCGCCTTGGTCTCGTCGGACGAGATGCTGGGATCGCCATCGACGTAGTTGAGAATCCAGGCGTTGAGCCAGCGCTGCATGTCGTCGCGCTCTTTGAACGAACCGATCTTGTCGCGCACGATGCACTTCAGGTAGTGCGCAAAACGGCAGGTGGCGAACAGATACGGCAGGCGCGCGCCCAGGTTGGCGTTGGACGTGGCGTCGGGGTCGTCGTACTCGGCCGGCTGGTGCAATGACTGCGCACCGATGAACGCGGCGAAGTCAGAGTTCTTTTTGTGCACGAGCGGCATCAGGCCGGCCTTGGCGAGTTCAGCCTCGCGCCGGTCGGTGATGGCGATTTCGGTCGGGCATTTCATGTCGACGCCGCCGTCGTCGGTCGGGAAGGTGTGGACCGGCAGATTGGCCACCGCGCCACCCGATTCAATGCCACGGATCTGGGTGCACCAGCCGTACATCTTGAATGCACGGGTGATGTTGGTGGCCATGGCGTAGGCCGCGTTCGACCAGGTGTAACGATCGTGGCTGCCGCTTGCGGTGTCTTCTTCGAACGCAAACTCATCGACCGGATTGGTCTTCTCGCCGTAGGGCAGGCGCGACAGGAAGCGCGGCATTGCCAAGCCGATATAGCGCGCGTCATCGCTCTCGCGCAGCGATCGCCAGGCGGCGTAGTCGGGCGTGCTGAAGATCTTGGTGAGGTCGCGCGGATTGGCCAGTTCCTGCATCGACTCCATCTGCAGCAGTCCGGCGCCCGCACCCGCGATGAACGGGCAGTGCGCAGAAGCGGCGATCTTGGACATTTCCGACAGGCACTCGACGTCTTGAGGCGTATGGTCGAAATGGTAGTCACCAACCAGCGCACCGAAGGGCTCGCCGCCGAAGGTGCCGTACTCTGCCTCGTAGATCTGCTTGAACAACGGGCTCTGGTCCCAGGCGGTTCCTTTGAACCGCTTGAGCGTGCCGTGCAGTTCTTTCTTGGTGATGTTGATCACCCGGATCTTCAGCGTCTCATCGCTTTCGGTGTTGTTGACCAGATGATGCAGACCACGCCAAGCGCCTTCGAGCTTCTGGAAATCAGCGTGATGCATGATCTCGTTGATCTGATGGGTCAACTGCTTGTCGATCTCGCCGATCATCGACTGGATCGACTTGATCACGTCGTCGCTGATCAGCGCGGTATTGCCCAAGGCCTGCATGGCCAGGGTTTTGACGGCGGATTCGACGGCACTTTTGGCCTCGTCCGTCTTGGGTTTGAACTCTTTGTTGAGCAGCTTGGTGAAATCGTCGTACTCGAGCGCACCCTGCGCGCTCTGAAGCTGGGATTCAGCCATATCGGGACTCCGGATTCTTGCGGGTAAAAGGGTCGGTTACTGTTGCAGCCGAAGACTGGCCAGGCTTCATTCGTCGGCCGGCTTGGCCTGCGCGGCCAGCGATTTCAGCAGTTCCGGGTCGTGCATGATCCGCTCGACGAGTTCTTCGGCGCCGGTCTTGCCATCCATGAATGTCACCAGATTGGACAACTGCTGACGGGCCTCGAGCAGCTTGCGCAGCGGCTCGACCTTGTTGGCAATCGCCGCCGGCGAAAAATCATCCATGCTGTCGAAGGTCATTTCGACCGCCATGTTGCCTTCGCCGGTCAGGGTGTTGGGCACTGTGAACTGAACCCGCGGCTTCATGGATTTCATGCGCGAGTCAAAATTGTCGACGTCAATCTCGAGGAATTTCCGGTCAGCCACACCGGGCAGCGGCTCGGCGGGTTTGCCTGACAGATCGGCCATCACGCCCATCACGAAAGGCAACTGAATTTTTTTTGAAGCACCGAACAGTTCGACGTCATATTCGATCTGGACTCGGGGTGCGCGGTTGCGCGCGATGAATTTCTGACTGCTAGACATAGTTGTCCTCCGGGGCGTTAAAGACCGTTTGTGGAAAGTCCTGCAAATCTCGGTCCGGTCGAAACCGGGCTAGGTTGTGGGCACCAGACACCAGACACTATCAGCGTCGCGGGAGCGGTTCTGGTGACCCCTATGCGGCTGCTGGCGTTGAATCTTAATAGCTTTCTTCTGCGGAACCGACGGCGTCCGGACCCGCGATCTTTGTGATGGAATCCATGCCTTCAGGTGCCATCTCCTTCATGATCTCGACGAAGCTCATGGTCATCAGCCGCTGCGCGCGGCGGATCAGGAGCGGCGCCGGGTTGGTCGGTTCATAGCGATCAAGGTACTCGCAGACCTTGTTGAGTATGCGTGACACATCTTCGCGGCTTCTGATGTCGCCCGAGATTGCGGCTTTTTTGCCCCCGCCCTGCGCACCATCCGCGCCTTCGCCATCGCCACCAGGCTGGTCGTCGGCACTGTCGCCGGAGCCATCGTCGAGCGCCCTGGCCCGAAGCCTGGAGATCGCTTTCAGGCGCTGCAAGAGCATCGTTGCATCGGGCGTATCCGCTCCCCCGACATTGTCGCGCAAAAACGCCAGCAGCCGCTCGAGGCTGGCGAGCGCCGTACCGATGTGATCTGGTGCGCCTGCCTGAGCCGCAGCGGCGAACATGCCTTCGATCTGGTTGATCGAGAACTGCGGGGACTCGCTGACGCCGTCCAGGAGTTGGAGAGCGAGTTCGGCGTCGCGCATCCGGCACGAACCAAGACCCCGCACCGAAACGATTTCGGCATCGCGCAGGTCGCGCAGAACACCCTCGCCGCGCTGCATGCCCTCGCCGTCGGCCAGCATCGACAATGCACTGAGCCGCATGAATGGATCGTTGCCGTCGTCCGGATCGAGTTGCGGGTGAATCTGCGTCCACATGTCACAGGTCAACCGGGCCAGCAGTTCGATCCCTTGCGCAAACCCCTCGATACCATCGGTATGGCAGGCCGACCGCATGACCAGGCCGGCGACCCGCAGGTCGCGGGTCCGTTTCAGAAGCGCGACACTCAGCTTGCCGATTTCTTTCCAGTCCGGGTCTTCGGCCGGCACGATGGTGTCGCCGAACTGCTGTTCGGGCTTGCCGCGCGCAGCCGACTCCAGCGCGAGGAAATCGTTGTCATATTCGAGATTCGGGCCAGCCGGATCATCTTCGCCCAACGGCTCCGCAAGCGCGTCAACATCGATCAACTGAGCAATCCTCCATGGCGCCGGGCACGGCAAGTCGCCGGATAGTTCTCTTGCACAAATCCGAACGCGAAACGTCGAATTTAGTGAGGTTGGACCGTCCAGCAAATACTACGTTAGCTGGATGGCGAATTGCTACATTCTGTAAGACAGATCGACCGGTTATTTATTTGGGACGAGCACACTCGATGATGCGAAACTCCACACGCCGATCGATCGCATCGCGCGCATCGTCGCTCCCCGAGCCGACCAGATTCTCCCGGGCGCCGCGCCCGCTGGACTTCAGCAGAGCCGCCAGCACTGGCGATTCCGCCTGCAACTGACGCCGCAAGGCCTCGGCGCGGGCCAAAGACAACTGATCGTTGTACGACTCGGAGCCGCTGCGGCTGCTATGCCCCTGGACATCGACGCAGGTTCGGGCCCGCGTCAGCTGCGCGGCGAGCTGGCGCACCCATAGGCGGTATTGATCGACCAGCCGGGAGTCAGCGACAAACTCGGTTGAGTTCACCCGGAACAAGAACCGGATCGACAGATTGTTCTCGGCCAGCGCCAGCGCCACCAGCTGGCCGAAGGCGCGTTCGGCCTCGCCGACATTGCCCAGTTTCAGGTAAGCGACATACATGCCGGAATACGTCTTGAGGATCTTGCCGTCCGAGCGCGCCTGCGCGCGCTGATAAAGGCCCAAGGCGGCACGGTGATCGTCGGCTGCAAAGGCTGCCTGCGCATCGGCCAGCAGCGCGGCAGTCGAGAGCCGGCTGAACCAGACCGTATCGGCCATGGTCCCCGGTGCGGCGCGCGCGGTCGCCAGAAGACCCGAGGCATAACGATCATTCAGGAAGACCGGGCTGTCGGCAAAAACGGCCAGAGGCGACATGTCCAGGTTGCGCTCAGCGATCCAGGCGGCCGAACGTGCAATCATGGTGCCAGAACGGGCATCCAGGACACTGGCGAGCAGCCGGTACTGCCGGGAGTCGGCGGCACCCTGGCCATCTGCCGGTCTGGCCGACTCGTAACTCAGGGCCCCGGTGATCACGTAAGCCGACGCACCAAGATTGCCGGTGTTGAGGGTCGCGACCCGGATGCCGGG
>JAYVOV010000503.1:0-4402 GCA_043757735.1 Burkholderiaceae bacterium | reverse complement strand
GGACTTGCCCGGTCGGCAGCGGCCAGCACCAGCGTTTCAGCCGCGCCATCTTGAAAGACACGGTAGCGGGCATCCAGACGGCGCTCCGGATCGATGATGACCCGAACAGGGTTGACGCCCGCACACCGGCGCACCGTGAGTTGCGGATCGTCGTGCAGCACGGTGTTGACGCCGACCATGACCGCATCGCACAGCGCACGCATGCGGTGAGTGTGCAGCAGGTCGGCGTCGCCGCTCAGCCAGCGCGACATGCCGCCCACGGTCGCGATGCAACCATCCAGGCTCTGCGCCAGATGCCCGACGACAAAAACCCCAGCGCCTCGCCGGGCGCATAACGGCCCGTAAAGCGCTTCCAGCGGCGAATCGGGATGGGCTCGAAGCGGCCTGATCCGCCGATCAAGCAGCGCCAGCCAGTGCGGATCGTTGTCTTGCTCGGGTTCCGGCGGAATCGCGCCAACGGTGTGATCGGTCATGCGGATGCTCAAGTCTCGTGCGGTGTCTAGCGCGATGGAACGATCGTAAACTCGTCGAAGACGAGATCGGGTGCACTCAGATTATGGCGCGAGGGCTCGACGCGCCCGAAACGGATGGTCGTTGCATGCGCCCGGTCGAACTCGAGAATCGGCAAGCGCTTGCGGACATCGCCCGGGGCCGGCCAGGCCGCGACTGCCACGTCGGCCTGAACCGGCGACACGAACATCGAGCGCAGCGCAGCGAAAGGCTTGTCTGAGGCAACCGGCGGATCGAGCATGAGCGAGAGCACGGTGCTCACGCCCGTAGCCTCGGCCACCCGCAGCAGACCACGCGACTGGTTGGCAAAAATGAGCCGAAAACTCAGTGTGGTCGGATCGAATTCGAGACTGCGGATGGCCACGAACGGGCGGCTGCTTTCTTCGACCGGACCAAACAGAAACGAGCTGCCGTAAGCGCTGTCATCGAGCCTCGGCGGTGGCAGGGGCTTGACGCGCCAGTAGCCGTCAGCCGGGTAGACCACGAGCAGCTCGACATCGCCTTGCGGGCGCCGCCGCAGCAGCTGCACCAGATGCAGGCCCGGTTCGTTCCTGCCATCGACAAAAAAATCGACCACGTCGGGCCGCCAGAAGCTGGCAAACCGATGCCCTACCAGGCGGATGGTCGCGTCTTCGTGCAGCACCACCGTGCGCGGTGTGGCAGCGAAACTCGGATCCTTGGACATGTCGCAGTCAGTGAAATCCGGGGCAGTGCTGTCCTGGGCGACAGCAGCAATGTACGGCGGATGCTCCGCGCTGATCCGCCAGGCGCCGACGCCTGGTCCGAGCAGCTTGACGTAAACGTTGTCTTCTTCGGCGCAGCGCGTCGGGCGGCTGGCATTGACGAAATCAACCGCGACCGATTCAGCCGCGCTGTGGCTCGAGACGACGCTGGCAATCAGTGCCAGGGCAACCCGGGCGGCACGCATCATTCGACTGTTTGCCGGCGAATCGACATGAAAGACGGAAACACGGCAGCCGTCTGCTGGTCCGCAGGCAACTGCACTTCTTCCGGGATCCGGCAGATCCCGGCTCGCGCGAGCGCCCGCCCGAGCAGGGGATGGGCGGAGATCATGGCAATCGGGATGGCGCCCACCAGCCCGACCACCAGCGGGGTCCAGAACCATACCGCGCCTGGCGCCGCCTTCCAGAGCCACGCGAACAAAATGAGACCGACGAGGGTCGGCGGCCAAAGCGCCCGGGTAGCGGTGGAAAAAGCGAGCGCTTCGGCGTCGCGCTGCTGGCTGTTCCAGCCGATCCGCTGGCGAAACAGCAGTCCGATCATGAAGATCGTCACCGCGACAGCCGACACCGGTGCAATCAGCATCGAGAAAGCAAACTCGAGAACCGCACTCGCCACGACCCGCGCCGCGCCGCCATAGGCCAGACGCGAGCGCGGACGGGCCAGTACATCGAACAAGGTGGTGATCTTCGGGGCCAGGCTCATCGTTAGCAAGACCAGAAAGATCACGACACCCAGGTCGACGCGAAACGGCAGCTGGCGAGTCAGCCCCAGACCCATGAACAGCAGCCAGGCCGGCGAACCGATATACATCGCAATGGCCAGCACCAGCTGACACCGGCTCACGGTCAGCAGACCTGGCAGCCTCAGGAAATGAAAGTACTGCATGTTGCCCTGACACCAGCGCAGATCGCGCCGCACGAACTCGGGCAGGCTCGGCGGGTTTTCTTCCCAGCTGCCGTCTTCATCGGGCAGCACGCGGACTTCATAGCCTGCGCGGCGCATCAGCACCGCCTCGAGCTGATCGTGGCTCAGCACATGGCCACCCAGCGGCGGCTCGCCCGGCAGCACGGGCAGCTCGCAATGTTCGATGAAAGGCGCCAGCCGGATGATGGCGTTGTGGCCCCAGTAGGGTCCACAGTCGCCTTGCCAGCTGGCCGCGCCCAGGGTGTACGAACGCATGCCCAGCCGCATGCCGAACTGAAAAATGCGTGCGAACGGACTGGCGCTCGGCAGGCCGGTCACCAGCGTCTGGAGAATGCCGATGCGGGGCTGCACCTGCATGATCCGCACCAGTCGCAGCATTGCCGACGGCGTCATGAGGCTGTCTGCATCGAGCACGATGGCAAAAGGGTATAGCCGACCCCAACGTTCGCAGAAGTCCTGGATGTTGCCGGCTTTGAACCCGGTGCTCAGCGCACGCCGCCGATAGGTGACCGTCAGCGACGCCCCGAAGCGTTCGGCGATGTCTGCAACGGTCTTTTCCTCGGCAGCGAAGATCTCCGGCTGGTTGCTGTCACTGAGCACATAAAGGTGAAACCACCGGGACTCGCCGGTGGCCACGAGACCTTCGAGCATCCAGTCGAGATTGCGTCGCAGACGCTGCGTGTCTTCGTTGCGGATGCAGATCAGCAGTGCCGTGGCACTGTCGATCTTCTCGCTGCCAGAGATACTGCGCAGATGGGGCGCTACCAGTCCTTCTGGATCGCGCGCGAAGCTCATCAGAGAAAATCCGATGACCGCATTCCAGAAGCCGATTGTGGTCCATGGCAGGGTCAAGGCGAACAGCGCCAGCATCGCCACACCGGTCGGGTCGGCACCCGCAGAGAAAAGCGTCGCTGCCATCAGCCACAGGAGCGCAGCCGCAGTGGCGAGCACGAGTCCTGCAAAGCCAATTCGTCGCCAGCGCAATGCAAGGGCGGCACCCGCCTGAACCGAGATGCCTTCGAACAATCCTGCCATGTGAGTGTCAGCTTTCCGTAATTGCCCCTGAGCGGGACGCGCGCAAGAATACCCGAGCTTCGTAGCACGAGCCCGCAAGCACGCCTCGGGTCAGGGTCAAAAGACGTGCCGCGTTTCAGGCGCCGGCAAAACTCATGACCGCCCGCCGTGTGCCCCCCTCGCCCACCGCGACACCCAATGTGGTCAGCGCCGCTTCGATACCACCCAGCGCCCCCAGGATCATCGCCGGATTGCTGTCGCCCAGATGCCCGATCCGAAACGCCCGCCCGTACAAGGGCCCCAGGCCGCCTGCGACGGCCACCTGAAAACGATCGCGCGCCACCAGGCGAAGGGCCTCGATATCGACCCCCTCCGACACCGTGACGGTGGTCACCGAATGCGAGCGGCTGTCCGGGTCCTTGACGAAAAAATCCAGCATGCCGCCCTCGCGCCACCCTTGGACCGCCGCCTGAACCGCCAGCGCCAGTTGCGCATGGCGACGCCAGACAGCCTCGAGGCCTTCTTCGAATAGAAGGCCCAGTGCTGCCTCCATGCCGAACAGCAGGTTCTGCGGCGGCGTACCGCAGAATTTCCGGTAGGACAGATCACTTCTGCGGCGCACCCAATCCCAATAGAACCGGGGCGACGGATTGCGCTGCGCCACCTCGAAGGCTGGCGCATTCACCGCCACGAAGCCAACCCCGGGCGGGCACATCAGCCCCTTCTGGGAGGCACCGACCGCCACGTCCACGCCCAGCGCATCCATCGCGAACGGCGCCGCCCCCAAAGAGGCCACGACATCAGCCACCAGCAGTGCCGGATGGGCCGCCGCGTCGATGGCTCGACGCACAGAGCCGAGATCGCTGGTCGCACTGCTGGCGGTGTCCGTGTGAACCGCGAGAATCGCTTTGATCGCGTGGCCGGGGTCCTCGCGCAGCGCCTGCTCGAGCGCTGCAACGTCGATCGGCCAGCCTTCCCGCCAGGGCGTGCGGATCACCCGGCGGCCCAGCGCTTCGGCCTGTTCGGCCCATGATTCGCTGAAATGCCCGGTACCCGGAACCAATACCGTCTCGCCGATTCCAGCGAGATTGTCGATCACCGCTTCCCAGGCGCCGTGCCCGTTGGCGGCGTACAGAAAAACATCGGCCGAGCTGGTCTGAAGCAGTCGCTTCAGACCGATCTCGCAGGCGGCGATGTTGGCATCGACGCG
>JAYVOV010000502.1:0-4409 GCA_043757735.1 Burkholderiaceae bacterium | reverse complement strand
CACGGCACGGCAAGCCCAGTACAGTCCTTCCGCCGCTTCCAGGCTGCGCTGGGTCGCCGGGTTCTCGCGTAGCGGTCTTTGTGTCATGCGGTTGGTCTGGCCGCACAACTCGTTGCGGGCTTCATCGAGCGCCCGACGCGCCGGAATCAGAAAATCATGTGCCGATGCCCGGCGAGCCGGCCTGGCCGATCTTCTTCGCCGAGATCGACGTCTTTCTACACGACTGATCTCGCGAGGGGCCGCGCGCGCAAGAACGGCAAATTCTCGTCGACAACCCCGCTCACGGGCTGGGGCACTAACCCCACGAACGACGACCACATCGCTCAGCCCCGAGCACGACTCACCGACGCGGCGGCCAGCCAAATCCTGGAGTCTAGAATTCGGATCAATCGAGCCGCTTGGCCGCGATCCGGCCCAATATCTCGAACATCTGCAGCAAGCAGGCCAATGCCTGCCAGGATCTCATACCCCACTTTGCGCGCGTTGGCCATGTTGCCCGCGACAATGGCCTGTCCGAGGCTGCGCGCTTCGTCCATGGCGGAGTTGCTGCCGCAGGACTCTTGCGCGACGAAGACGATCACACCGCTGGGGTCCTTCCAGGCGCATTCAGTAACGCCGTATTTTTCCTTCCGCGTTTCGCGCACACCGGACTTCGCGCCGGCAGGCCGTCCGCAGCGTATGAAGGAAGCGCTTGATTGCGATCGGGATTCATGACTGGCTCCATGAGCGTGACGGGTGACGGGTGACGGGTGACTGGTGACGGGTGACTTTGTGGATCTTCCCCGCCGCCGCGGACAGAGAAACTTGGATCTTGCAGAAAGCCATGCCACACTCAAATTGTCACTTTCAAGCAAGGACATTTCATGCTCCCGACTCGATTGAAACTTTTGGTACGTACTTCGCGCTGGCCTCTGGCGGTCGCAATGGGCTTGTTGCTCGCAGCCTGTGGTGGCAATGACAACGACCCGCCGGCCGAAACGCGCGCCACCCTCAGCGCCGCCATGTCGGGCGATCAGGAGCCCTCACCCACCGCCACCGGTGCACTGGGCACTGGCACGCTGACCTTGTCATCGCCCTCGCGTGCGCTCAGCGGCAGCATCACGCTGAACGGCCTGAGCGCAACCGCCGCGCACATCCACGACGGTGTGGCGGGCGTAAATGGCGCCGTCATCGTGCCGCTGGCCGAAACAGCGGCCGGCAGCGGCACCTGGGCCGTGGCTGCGGGCACGGTCCTGACCGAGGCTCAGGCCACCGCCTTTGCCGCCGGCGGCCTGTACTTCAACGCCCACAGCGCGGCCAACCCGGGTGGCGAGATCCGCGGCCAGATCGGCCGCGAGGTCTTCGCGGCCCAAGTCAGCGCCGCGCAGGAAGTGCCGACCAACGCCTCCACCGCCACCGGCAACGGCTTGGTCGCCTTCGACCCGGTGACCAAGGCCTTCACCGCGCGGCTGGCGCTCAGCGGCATCAGCGCCACTGCTGCGCACATCCACACCGGTGCCCTCGGAGCCAACGGCGCTGTGATCTTCCCGCTGACCGAAACCGCCACGGGCAGCGGCGTATGGGTCGCAGCCGCAGGCGCCACGCTGACCGATGTCCAGATCGCCTCGCTCAACAGCGGCGGCCTGTACTTCAACGCGCACAGCGCCGCCTTCCCCGGTGGCGAAATTCGCGGCCAGATCGCGCGCAATGTGCGCTACGCCAAGATGAGCTCTGCCGAAGAAGTGCCGACCAACGCCTCCACGGCCACCGGCACGGGCACGCTCGTCGTCGACCCGGCCAACCGCGCCCTCAGCGGGGGTATCGTCCTCACCGGCATCACGGCCACTGCAGCTCATATCCACCTGGGCGCCCTGGGCGTCAACGGTGCAGTCATCGTGCCGCTGACCCAGACCACGCCGGGCGCCTGGAGCGTGCCGGCAAGCACGAGCTTCACCGCCGATCAGCTGCGGGACTACAAGCAGGGCAACCTGTACTTCAACGCGCACAGCGCGGCTTTCCCGGGTGGTGAGATCCGCGGCCAGATCCGCTGACACCGCAGGCCAGCGCGCGGCACGCCCGTAGGGCGCCGTGCGGCCCGGCGGGTGGGTCGGCGCGCAGCGCGACGGATCGGCGAAATGCCTGCCGACGCGCAGTGCGCTAGGCATCTCCGACCCGCACTGCTTTCCTGCACCAGCCGATGCCCCTTCGATGACCGAGCCCGACCCCACGCCGCCACGGCCGCAATCCGATCGCCTGGTCTTCTAGGCTAGGAGGCTGTCGGAGTATCGGTCACCGCGCTGAGGCGATGGCGAGTTGCAATCAAGCCATCAAAGTAGCGCATGAGTCGGGTGTCCTGATGAGCAGCTTCGTGCAGATCGATCGTGACACAGCGTCACCGCAAGGCGCGCCTGCCGGCCGCGTAATCGGGTCATTGACGAAAATCATGCGTCCCAGCCGCATCAGATCGTTTTACTCATTCGTTGGCGCGTCAACGCCGACGGGCTCCCAGCGGCGCTGAGCTGGCCCAGCAGTGTGGACATGGTGCAGCGGTCGCTGGCGCAGAGTCGACTGCTGATCTGCGCCAGTTCGGCCTACTGGCGGCACCATGCACCGCCGCAGCGCCCGGCCGGGTTGGCGGCCCACAAGCTGCCCGCTGGTTCGCTCGCCTGAGGGCACGGTGCTGGACCTGTGGCGGCATAGTTCAGCGGGCCCTGCTGGCTGCGCCAGCGCCACCAGCGCGCCCGCTGAAGGCAACGCATCCCTGCCACCTTCAGTCCAGTCACAAGAATTCAAGGGGCCAACACCGGGCTGCGTCAACACCTGCCCTGTGCCTGAAGCAGATTGACGCGCTTCCTTACGCGACAGGCACGTGCCTGACATTTCTGAACAGTCATGGCCATGCGTTGGATCGCCGGGCGCGCTCTTTTTTGGGGAGACCGGCAAGCCAACCCAGGGCGGGCGTATGGTACTGGTTGCGCACCGGCGAGTTGATGGCCGCGCCGGGCCCTGCAGTCGAATATTGCCAGCCGTACAACGAAGGAACGCATGAGACGTATGAAACGCATGAAACGCTTGTCGTGCACGAACAGATCCCCGCCTTGACCGGCGCGCAACAGACCATGTTCCGTCCAGGTCATCGGTTAACCCTGTTGTTGCAACAGCCGGGTACATTCGTGCTGCAGACGCTGAAGGCGTTTCGCGCCAACCAGGGACTTCTGCTGGCCGGTGCGGTGGCGTACTACGCGTTGTTGTCGATCGTGCCGCTGTTGATCCTGACGGTGATCGCGCTGTCGCACTTCGTCGACCAAACCGAGCTGTTGAACACAGTGGGGCGCTATCTCGAATGGCTGATTCCTGGCCAATCGCGTGCTGTCGTGGCCGAGCTGGCAACCTTCCTGGCGAACCGCGAGGTTGCCGGTTGGGTATTGCTGGCCAGCATGCTGTTCTTCAGTTCGCTGGCATTCACGGTGCTGGAGAACGCCATGTCCGTGATCTTTCATCACCGCGTGGTCATCCGGCGCAGGCGTTTTCTCGTCTCGGCCATCATTCCGTATGCCTACATCCTGTGCCTCGGCGTCGGCCTGCTGGTGGTCACGCTGGTGGCCGGCAGCCTGCAGGTCATGGCCACACAGCGCATCGGATTACTATGGGGCAGCTGGTCTCTCAGCGGCCTTTCAGGCACGCTACTGTATCTGCTGGGCTTGGGTGGCGAGATCTTCGTGCTGACATCGATTTACATGGTCATGCCCGTCGGCCGGTTGTCGCTGCAGCACGCCCTGGTCGGCGCATTGGTGGCGGCCGCGCTCTGGGAGATCTCGCGTCACCTTCTGGTGTGGTATTTCGCGACCCTGTCGCAAATCGGCACCGTATATGGCTCGCTGACGACCGCCATCGCGGTTCTGCTGAGCCTGGAACTGGCCGCGACCCTGCTGCTCCTCGGCGCGCAGGTGATCTCGGAGTACGAACGGCTGGACCACGTCCGGCCCGGCGCAACCAACGCTTTCACGACCGCGGAGCCATAGCCATCATGCTGTCGCTATCCCGGCGACCGGCGTCGCGTGACCCGCGCCGCCGGTCGCGCCGCATGTACAGACTGCTCATCACCATTCATTTACCGTCAGCCACAACAGCAGCAGTACCAAATCCGACCTGCTCAGTCATGCCGGCGGTGCCGGGATGAGCAAAGAGACCCGCCGAGGGCGGATCCGACGGGCGCAGACCCACGGGCGTCAGCTCGTCCCAAGCCAAAACCTGCTCGCGCAGCTGGATCATCAGCTCGGCGGCCATCGATTCGAGCAAATCCAGTTCGGGCTGGGTCAGAGAGCTCGGGACTGCGGTGGATCCGCCGGCGTGTGCTCGCTGATGCCTGGTTGGTCTTCTTCATCGATCTGCTCCTGTGTGTTCACGATGAATCACAGGTTATCGACCGA
>JAYVOV010000501.1:0-16719 GCA_043757735.1 Burkholderiaceae bacterium | reverse complement strand
TCACCGATGTGTCTGCCGACAGCAGTCGGCCTCGCTTGTCAGGATTTGCCGAACCTCGCTTTCGCTGACGCGACACATGCGGCCTTCGGATCGCCTGCCAATGCATCGCACTTCTCGATGGTCACTTTGTAATCTGCGTCGCGTTTGTCGCTGGCAGCGTCATTCTTCGCAGCGCTGATTTCCTTGCCCATCTTCGCGTCTGCCAGCGCCTTGACCCGCACGGCCTTGGCCTCCTTGACGCAGACGTCCTTGTCGTTGCCTGCCTTGTCATCGCAGCGCTCTTTGGCAACGGCGTAGGCGGTGTCGGCTTTTACCACCCGCACCTTGTTCTGGTCGGCGGCCTTGCCGGTGTAGCTGTACTCGACCTCAGCGTAGGCAATTTTTTCCTTGCCCTTGGCCTCAGCCACGCAGATGTCCTTGGCGTTGGCGGTCAGCGCGGCGCACGCCGACTTGTCGACCTTGTAGTCGGCGCTGATACGGGCCTTGGTGGCCTTGTAGTCGGCCTTGGACATGTCGGCGGCATTGGCCGTCGGGAGCATCAGAAGCGCGACCACGATCGGAGCCAGCTTCAACAGGGAGAGATTGTTCATGTGTTTTCACCTTGATTGTTGGAAATGCAGACGCCAGGAAAAGCCCCGGAGTCATCGCCGCCTTACAGGCCGGTGTTTTGCGCGAGCCTGTCCGGGTTCAGGAAGGACGTATCCGCACTTCGCCCGATTCGCCCAGCCGCGCCGGTTTTTGGCCGGATACCACTGCTTTCGCCATAACGAACAGTTGCGTCAGCTTGTTTTCCTTGATGTCCCAGTAGTGCGCGTGGGAGATCTGCACCTGCACCACTGCCAGGTCAGGGTCGTCCACGCCGCCGGGAAACCAGGCTTGCGCACCTTTGGTCCACAAAGCCTGAGCCTTCGACACATCGTTCATGATGTGTGCGGTGCCCGAGATAGAGACGTAGGTGTCCCTGTCCGGACTGGTGTAGCTCAGACCCACGGTGCCGTCGCTCGAGATGTCGTGCACCGGCTCGCCCTTGGCCGACATGAAGAACCACAGGCAGCCGTCGTCCAGAGAGATGCTCTGCGTTGTCATCGGCCTGGAGTGCAGATGGCCATTGCCATGCTTCGTCGTGAACATCGCAAACCGGATGTCCTTGATCAGACTCCACAGTTGTTCGGGGGACTTCGTTTCAGCTGTCATCGGATTTAATCCCTGGTTGGGCGCAAAGTGCGCATCGGCTCAAGCCCCAACCGTACTGACGCAGCGAAGACCCGTCTGTTCGCCACCGCACTCCACGGCTTGAACTTGCCGGCACCCCAATGCGGGCGCACTGAGCGTCGCCCTATGTGCGCTGCATTGCCGACCGGGCCGCATGACCGGGGCAGACTGGTTCAAGCGCCTGAATGGGCGGTCGCACAGTGTCGCGCGCACGGTGCTCCAGCGCGACAACGGCATCGATGCCCGCCGGCTGGCGGTAGCCTCGTTAGACGCGGTCTTTCAGATCGACCCCGACACGCTCACCCGACGTTTCTTGACTCATGCACCAGCGCTGGCCACGGCAGCAGCTGCCCGAGCGCTGCAGACCTCCAGCGCATTCGTCTACTTCGTGCTTCAGGCTGCGCTGGCCGACGACGTGGCTGGCGGATGGTGGTGGCTGTCGGCCTTCGGCGCCGGCTTGAGCTGCCATGGCGCCTTGCTGCGGGTGCAGTGATGCGAACGTATTCGGCCAAACGATGAAAGCGACTTTTTCAAGGGTGGTCGTCCCCGAAGTGCTGGACGGTCTGTGCGCACAAGACCCCGCTGCATTGCGTTCGCGCCGTGATCTGCAGCGCGTGCACCGAGCCATGGGCGCGCGTGCTTCACGTCACGTGGCCGCCCGTGGCGCTCACACTGCTCGACTGTCAGTCGCTCGCGCTGCCGCGCACCATCGCCGACTACGCTGCTGTCGGCTGGGTTGCCACGGCACAGACAGGCGACGTACTCGACTGGGCGGCAGCGGACGGCGCTGCCCCATCGACACTGGGCGCCAAGCCGCACTGGGACCTGATCGTGGCCAATTTGTTCCTGCACCACCTCTCTGACGAACCGCTCGCGGCGCTGCTGTCCGCCGTTGCGGCACGCACCGATCATTGCTTCGCCTGCGAGCCGCGCACACTCTGGCCGGCCGACGCTCTGGGCTGGACCTTGCGCGAATACCCGGCCGGTCTGTTCAGCCATTGCATGACAGCGTCGCGATTTCCAGTCTCCAGAGTGCGCAGCGAAGCTTTGATTTCGCCGGTTTCACTGGTTTCGCCGTCCAGGTCAGCTTGACGCCACCCAGATGATGCAGTCCTCATTCGACGCAATCATCGTTGGTGCCGGGCCCGCCGGCGCCAGTGCCGCCATCCTTCTGAGCAAGGCTGGTCTGTCTGTGGCTCTGGTCGAGAAGCAGGCCTTTCCGCGCCGCAAGGTGTGCGGCGACTGCGTGTCTGCGAGCAACCTGCCGCTGCTCGACGGCCTGGGCATCGATCCCCTCGCGATGGCGGAGCTGATTTTCAACATCGAGGACGAATTCAAACTCAAGTCGCTCGAGATCGTCGGCGCACACCGTCTGACAGCACCACTGGCCGCCACCGTGAAGTTTGACGGCACCGAACGCGAGCGGAGCGGCGTTTTCCTTGGCACCGGCATGGGCGGCACGAATTCGGTACTCGCGCTGCGCGCCGCTCATTGACTCAGCCCGGCGGGCGTCGCGTGTGCCAGTCGGTACAGCCCTGAAACGCGCGACCGGCACGAACCAGCAGATCCTCGCGAAGATGGCCCGCGACGAGCTGCACACCCAGCGGCAGCGGATCGCGGGTGAAGCCAGCGGGCATCGTGAGGGTGGGATGCCCCGACATGTCGAAGGGCACTGTGTAGCGCCCCAGACGCAGGCGATAACCCGGCTGCGCGCGCAGTGCGGCCAGCTGCACCAGGCTCGGCACGACAAACGGAATCACCGGTGTGAGCAGCAGATCCACGCCCTGCATCAGCGCATGCATGCGGCCGGTAAATTCGGCGCGGGCAAGCAGGATTCGCTGATAGGCGACGCCGCTCAAAGCGAGCCCGCCATCGAGCAGGTCGGCCAGCATGGGCCCGTACTCCTGACGGCGAGCAGGGAAAGTCGCGGCGTGAGCCACTGCGGCTTCCACGCCGCAGTTCGGCACCCAATCTGTCAGCACCGTTTCGAGCGCTGGCATCGTGACAGCCACTGGTGTCGCGCCAAGGGCAAGCAATGTGCGCAAGGTCGCCTGCACAGCCTCGCCGACCTCCGAGTCGACGCCGTTCGAAAGATAGGTTTCATCGATGCCGATGCGCATGCCGTTCAGGTGCTGCGCGTCGCCCGCCAGGTAGTCGGGCACCGGCGCCTGCAGCGCGGTCGGATCGTCGGGGTCGGCCCCGGCGATCGCGCCGAGCATCAGACCACAGTCGGCGGCGCTGCGACACATCGGCCCGATATGGTCCAAGGAGGCGGCAAGTTCAAACGCGCCATGACGCGACACCCGACCCCAGGTGGGCTTGAGTCCAGTGACACCATTGGCGACCGACGGATAACGGATCGAACCGCCCGTATCGGTGCCGATCGCACCGTGGCACAGACCGGCAGCAACGGCGACGCCCGATCCGCTCGACGACACCCCTGTCCAGGTCTGCGCGTTCCAGGGGTTCAACGGCGCGGTGATGTCGGGGTGATGCGCACTGAACGCACCTTCGGTCATCTGCAGCTTGCCCAGCAGCACCGCACCCGCCTCGCGCAGGCGGCGCACGACTGTAGCGTCGACCGATGGAATGAAGTCGCGATGAATGGTGGTTCCGGCCGCGGTTGGGATGCCTGCGGTCCAGCAGAGGTCTTTGACGGCGATCGGCACGCCATGCAATGGCCCGACGGCCTCGTCGCGGGCCAATCGAGCGTCGGCGGCTCGCGCCTGCGCAAGCGCAAGCGCTGGCGTCGCGCGCGCGAAGGCGTGCAGACCGGGATCGATTCTCTCGATTCGTCGAAGCATGGCCTGCGCCACCTCGGTGGCTGAAAGCCTGCGCGCCCGGATCTGCCCCGCCAGGGCATCGATGCCCAGCCACGCGATATCGTCGTCGGTCATGGTGATCAGTATTCCCTGGGGGTGTCGAGCGGCCAGTATAAGGTGCGGGCCGCGTCGTGCCGACTCCAGCGCGCTACCGGCGCATGCCCGCGAAACCGGACCCGGTCACGGCACCGCAGCATCGACATCCGGCTATCGTAGAATGTTGTGACGGTGCCGGCCGGCCGGATGGTCGCGCGCCCTCAACCGCCGCTGTCATTCGCAGGAGTCTCTCGATGAAACCCGTTCGCCGCCTGGTCCTCGGTTCAATGCTCGCCGCCGGCGCAATGCCTGTCCTCGCCCAGGCCTGGCCGTCGCGTCCGATCAAGATGATTCTGCCCTTCGGCCCAGGTTCGGCCACAGATGTTCTGGCCCGAACCATCAGCGAGCCCTTGTCGCGTGCGCTCAAGCAGCCGATCGTGCTGGAGCATCGGCCTGGCGCAAACACCACCATCGCCACCAATCTCGTCGCAAAAGTTGCGCCTGACGGCTACACGATCGGCCTGCTGACCAACTCCGGCCTGGCCGCCAGTCCGGGCGGGTTGACCGAAAATGTGCCCTACGATCCCGTCAAGGAACTGGCCTACATCTCGATGGTCGCCACGGTCGCCTACGTGCTGCTCGTTCACCCGTCGCTGCCCGCCAAGACACTGCGGGAACTCATCGACCACGTGAAAGCCAACCCGGGCAAACTGAGCTACGGCAGCGGCAACACCGGCGGTATTTCTTACATGGGCTATGTCGCCAAATCCAACGGTCTCAACGTCGCCCACGCCCAGTACAAATCGGTGCCACCGGCGGTGGTCGATCTGGTCGCGGGGCACATTCAGATGATGGTCGCCGACGCAGGATCGGCGCTTGCCATGGTGCAGGCCGGCAAGATCCGCGCAATCGCGGTGCCAACCCCGAAGCGCCATCCACTGTTTCCTGAGGTGCCAACCTTCGCCGAGAGCGGTTTTCCGACGCCGCCCGACTTCTCCGGCTGGTGGGCGCTGACCGCCCCGGTGGGCATGCCCGCCGAGATTCTCGACCGTCTGAACGCCGAGCTCGCGCCGATCCTGAAACAGCCGGAGGTGGTCGCAACGCTGCTGCGCGCGGGCATCGTCGCGAATCCCTCGACCCGCGAAGAAGCGACCCGCTATCAGCGCGAACAGCTGCAGGTGTGGACGAAAATGATCACCGAATCCGGATTGAAGGCTCAGTGACGACACCATCGCGGCACGCGCCAGAATCAACGAACCCAGGAATTCGCCAGACATGACTGCCGCCATTCGAATCGACGAGAACACCGGCCTGAAGATCTTCAACACGCGCGCAGCCAAGGCAACAGAGAAGATCGCCGGCAAGGGCTATTCTCCGATCGCCGACGTCGCCCTGAAAACACTGCCCGAGGCGCCGGCCGGCGCGGTGTTCAACGCCGAAGAACAGGCCCGCTATCGCGAGTTCAAGGAGGCCCGGCGCGGCGCGGCCGACTACATGCCCATGGAAGGCGAGTTTGCCCGTTACCTGGAGGATGTCTATTCGGCCCCGCCCGTCGAACGCGAGCCACTGCGCGACGACTGCGAAATCCTGGTGATCGGTGGCGGCTTCGGCGCCCTGCTGCTCTGGTACAAGCTGCGCGCAGCCGGTTTCAAAGATGTGCGCTTCTGCGAAAAAGGCGGCGACGTCGGCGGCACCTGGTACTGGAACCGCTATCCGGGCATCGCCTGCGATGTCGAGGCCTACAGCTATCTGCCGCTGCTCGAAGAGATGGGCTACTACCCGACAATGAAGTTCGCCTCCGGGTTCGAGATCCTGGAGTACAGCCAGCAGATGGCCGCCAAGTTCGGCTTTTACGATCGCTGCCTCTTTCACACCACCGTCGAGCGCACAGACTGGAACGAAGCCGCCGGCCGCTGGACGGTGTCGACAGACCGTGGCGACAAGATGAGCGCGCAGTATGTGGTGCTTGCCAACGGTATTCTGACCACACCGAAGCTGGCGCGCATCGAAGGCATGGAAAGCTTCGCAGGAGACTCCTTCCATACCTCGCGCTGGGACTACACAGTGGATCTGGCCGGCAAGCGTGTCGGCATCATCGGTACAGGCGCCACCGCGGTGCAGGTGGTGCCGGAACTCGCCAAGGTCGTGAAGTCGCTGCATGTCTTCCAGCGCACGCCGTCCACCATTGACGTGCGCGATCAACGGGCAACTACCCCTGAAGAAATCGAAACCTGGTCGCACGAGCCCGGCTGGGCGCGCGCCCGGCGCGAGCGCCTGGCGCTGATTTCATCCGGGCGCACGGCCCTGCAGGGCAACGACGACTTTCTCTCGGGCAAGGTCGCCGAGTTCAAGGAACGCAAAACGTATGCGCGCGAACTGACGCCCGAGGAGATGGTCGCCAAACAGCTCGATACCAACTTCCGGATCATGGAGCAGATCCGCGCGCGGGTGGATGCGATCGTCAAGGACCCCAAGACCGCCGCAGCGCTCAAGCCTTACTACCCCTATGGCTGCAAACGGCCCACCTTCCACGACGAGTACCTGCCCAGCTTCAACCTGCCACAGGTGACGCTGGTCGATACCGCGCCGCTGGGCGTGAGCCGCATCACTGAACATGGCGTGGTGCACGACGGCAAGGAGTACCCGTTGGACTGCCTGATCTACGCCACCGGGTTTCAGTGGATGGCGACCGCCTCGTTCAACATGATCACCGGCCGGGACGGCCGCACGCTGCGCGAGAAATGGCAGTCGGAGGGCGTCAAGACTTTCCTCGGCCTGCACAGCCACGGCTTTCCCAATCTGTTCATCATGTCGGGGCCGCAAGGCGGCGGCGGGCAGTTCAATTTCACCCGCGGGCTCGAAGGTCACACCGACTACGTCGTCTGGATGCTCAAGACGCTGCGCGAGCGCGATGCCGGCATCGTCGACATCCGCAAGGAACCCGAAATCGCCTACGCCGAGCACTGCCGCGAAGCGGACATCAGGACCAGCGCACTGCGCGACTGCCTGTCGTACTACAACGGCGAAGGCAATGCGCAGCCCGGCAGCCTGGCTTACTACGGTGGCCCCAAGAAGTGGCACTCGCTGCGCGTTGCGGCCCAGGAATCGCTCGAGCCGTATGTTTTCGAGGCGCTACCGGTGCGGTAGTTCACACTGCCTGCGGCGACTCATTCACGCCGCAGGCAGCAGGTTATTCACGCGGCTTGGGGCGCCTCGCGCTGGCCCCGCACCAGGCGGCCCGGCAGCGCGCCAGTGGGGCTGCCGTTGCGATAGGTGATCGTGCCCGACACGATATTGACGACATAACCCTCAGCCAGCTGCTGCATGCGGCGGCCCCCGGCGGGCAGATCATGAACCACCGTCGGCACGTGCAGCTTGAGCCGCGCGAAATCGATGAGATTGATGTCAGCCTTGAGCCCGACCGCCAGCCGACCGCGATCGTTCAGACCGGCCAGTGTGGCGGGCTCGCTGGTGAGCGCGGCGATCGCCTTCGGCAGCGAAATGCGCTGCGCGCCCTCGGCATCCCGAGCCCAGCGCGTGAGGTAATAGGTGGGGAAGCTCGCGTCGCAGATCATGCCGTAGTGCGCCCCGCCATCGGCCAGACCGACAACCGTGCGCGGATGCTCGAGCATCTCGCGTACCGCATCGAGATTGCCGTCACGGTAGTTCGCGCCCGGCTGATAGAACATCGCCTTGCCGTCATTGGCCAGCAGCAGATCATAGGCAAACGCTTCGACAGACATACCCGCCGCCTTGGCGCGGCAGTCGATGCGGTCGGCAAGATTGGGTTCGTAGTCGACCTCTTCGCCCCAGACATAGGCGAACTGGAAACCCCGCACCGTTTTCACATTGACCGGATTGGTGTCCTCCGGCTGCTCGGACAGCAACTGGTCGCGCATGGCTTGATCTTTCATGCGTGCAACCCGCTGCGCCAGCGGCAGATGGTTGATCGCCTTGTAGCTCGGGTGATAGGCGAAGGGATGGAAACTGAGCTCGAGCCCATAAAACATGCCGACCGGACGGGGCGCGATCTGCGCACGCATGTCGAGACCGTCCCTGGCGGCCTCGCTCAGCGCGTCCAGGGACTGTCGCCAGGCGGTCGGGTCGCCAGTCGGCATCTGGATGAGGGTGTACGACAGCGGCCGACCGCAGCGCTCAGCGATGCGCCGCATCACGCCGAACTCGGTCATGGCGTCGCCCATCGGCGCTGGAATAATCTGAAACACGCCGCGGCCGGCGTCTTTCAGGCCTTCGGCCAGTGCGCCCAGTTCGTCTTCTTCAGAGAACAGGCTGGGCGCGAGCTGACCCGCTTTGGTCCGGTGCAGCATGTTGCGAGACGTGGTCACACCCAGCGCACCGGCACGGATGGCTTCTGTGGTGAGGCGCCGCATGGCGGCCAGGTCTTGCGCGGTGGGCGGCTCGTGCGTCGCGGCGCGCTCGCCCATCACGTAAACCCGCAGGGCCGAATGCGGCAGCTGGGCAGCCACATCGACGTCGAACTGGCGCGCCTCGAGGGCATTCAGGTACTCAGGGAAAGTTTCCCAGTTCCAAGGCAAGCCTGCGGTCATCACGATCTCGGGCACATCCTCGACGCCTTCCATCAGCTGGACCAGAATGTCGCGCTGCTCCGGCCTGCAGGGCGCGAACCCGACGCCGCAATTGCCCATGACCACCGAAGTCACACCGTGGCCGGACGACGGCATAAGCCGGTTCTCCCAGGTCGACTGGCCATCGAAATGGGTGTGCACATCGACGAAGCCGGGCGTCACGATCAGGCCGCGGGCGTCGAGCTCTTCGGGCGCGCTGCCAACGACAGTGCCGATGGCGGCGATCAGTCCGTCTTTCACCGCGATGTCGGCAACACGCGGCGCACCGCCCTGCCCGTCATGGACTGTGCCACCACGGATGATGAGATCGAAGTCAGCCATTTCACTCTCCAAAATTACTTTCGCTGCCGCAGGTCGCCACACACCCTGGTTGCGCTCGGCCGTCAAACATACCGCAGAACAGCCTCGACGGGTGCGCAGCCCGTCACAGTCGAATGCGGCACGGGTCCATGATCTGCACCGGCCGGCACGCCGGCAGCCAACTCGCCGATAGAATTGCCAGGCCATATCAACCTGTGAAAGAACTGACACCATGACCGGACGGATGACAGGGAAATCGGCAGTGGTCGTAGGTGCCGGCCAGTCGCCAGGCGCCAACGTGGGCAATGGCCGAGCCACCGCGCTGCTGCTGGCGCGCGAAGGCGCTGGGGTGCTCTGCGTGGACCGCGACGAGACGAGCGCGCTCGAGACCGTGGCAATGATCACCGCCGAAGGTGGACAGGCCTGGGCCTGCGGCGCCGACATCACCCGACGCGAGGATTGCGCCTCACTGGTGCAGGCGGCACGCGAACGTTTCGGGCGCATCGACGCGCTGGTCAACAACGTGGGCATTGGCGGTGGTGGCGACGGCCCGGCGCATCGTGCCGAAGAAGCGGCCTGGGATCGCATCTTCGCCGTCAACCTGAAGGGCATGTGGATGACGATCAAAGCGGCAATTCCGCTGATGCGCGAGCAGTCGGGCGGGGGCGCGATCGTCAATATATCTTCGCTGGCGTCGATCGCTGGCGGCAACATGGTCGCCTACGAAGTGTCGAAGGCCGGCGTCAATCGCCTGACCACCAGCGTTGCTGCCGCCAACGCCCGCCACGGCATCCGGTGCAACGCCATCCTTCCCGGGTACATGGACACGCCGATGGCGGTCGAGGGTGGCGCCCGCGCCAGCGGCCGGCCGGTGGAAACGGTGCGCGCCGAGCGCAATGCGCGCGTGCCGCTGCGCGGGCGCATGGGCGGTGGCATGGACACCGCCTATGCGGCGCTCTACTTGTGCTGCGATGAATCGTCGTTCGTGACCGGTGCGCTGCTGCCGGTGGATGGCGGCATGGGGACCCGGATCGGCTGATCTTTACCGACTTCTCAGCGCGCGCAGATTGCCTGTTCGTCAGACGAGCAGCCGCGTTCCTGGCAGCTTTGCGAGCTTGCGGTCGAAGGTCACGAGTTCCCAACCCTGCGTCGCGCTTTCGGCAAGGATCATGCAGTCGGCGAAATCGCCATGACCATCGAGATAGCGCTGCAGCCCCGCCTGAAAAACGACCGGCCGTTGCAGATGAAACGCAGGATGGGCCGCGACCGTGTTGAGTACGTCTTTCAAAGCGTTCCGGTTCAAACCATACGCGCTGGCGAGCACCCAGACCGTCTCGATCTGCACGATCTGCGAAACCGACACCTCGCCCGCCTCGCTCACAGTTTGGCGCGCCGCCTGGCATTGACCGGAGGCATCGGGGTCATCGACCAGCACTCGCACCAGCACGTTGGTATCAAGTGCGAGCATTGCGCCGCCGACCCTTCGCAATCGCGACATCCATGTCGGCCAGTGACACACCCTTGCGGGCCTTGACCATGCCGAACACCGATTCAATCGCGGTTTCCTGCCGGTGAATCACAATCCGATCGCCCTCCGCGACGAAGCCGACCCGGTCGCCAGGCCTGATGCCCAGCAGCTCGCGCAATTCGGCAGGAATGGTGATCTGACCCTTGGTGGTCACGGCTGAAGTACGCATGTGGATTTCAGTACTACTTTTTGTTGTGGTATTACATTATATTATCGTAATACTTTTCGATCCAGCATCCTTCGCCACCAAAAACGAGGAGACACCTATGCCAGCCGATTCCACCCGCCGCCGCGTCCTGAGTTCGCTCGCTGTGTCGGGCCTGGGCGCGGCCGGCCTGCCCGCGGCCCGCGCCCAGGCCTGGCCGTCGAAGCAGATCCGGATTTTTGTGGGCTTCAATCCCGGTGGTACCACCGATCCTTATGCCAGGGTCTATGGCGAATTTCTCAGCACCAAGTTCGGCGTGCCGGTGGTTGTGGAAAATCGCCCGGGTGCCGGCGGAACCATTGCGCTGGGCGCTCTGGCGCGCGAGCCGGGCGACGGTCACACGATCGGCATCACCACCTCGACCTCCGTCTGGGGTGGCAGAACCCTTTACCGAAAACTGCCCTTCGACCCTGATCGCGACTTCGTGCCGCTGGGCTGGTTTCCCGTCGGCCCGCTGCTTTTCGGTGTGCCCGCCAGCCTGCCGGTCAACACCACCAAAGAGTGGGTCGAATACGCCCGCAAAACCCCGGTCACGATGGCCAGCTACGGTCCGGCGTCGGTGCCGCACCTGGCCGCCGAGGAGTTCAACAAGCGCTTCGGTACCCAGGTCAATGTCACGCACTACAAGGGCGAGGGCCCGATGTGGTCAGACGTCTCCACCGGCGTGACGCACGGGGGCATCGGCAGCTACGTCGCGATGGCCCCGCACATCCAGCGCGGCACCCTGAAGGTGCTGGCCTCGATCGGCAACGAACGCTCGCCCAAGCTGCCGCAGGTGACCTCGTTCGCGTCGCAAGGCTTCGATGGCGAGATCTTCAAGCTCAGCGGCGGGCTGCTGATGCTGGCGCCGGCGTCCACGCCCGAACCCATTCTGCAGCGCCTCTCGCAGGCATTCATCGAGGGCGCCGATTCGCCAAAAGCGGTGGCGCTGCGCGAGGCCTTCGCGATCGACGACAAGCCGACCACGATGGCCGAAGCCAAGCGAAAATGGCGTGAAGAGAGTCCCCTCTGGATCAAGCTCACCGAGCAGCTCGGCATCAAGATCGACTGACAAGGACCACTGATGACGCAAGACAGCAGCATCTTCTGGAAAAAATCGCGAGTTGAAGTACGAGCGGCCGGATTCGATCCGGACAAGGCCGCGCAGACCAATGCCGTGGTAACCATTGCCAGCGCGTACACCAACGCCCACCGCTGCAACAACCGCGTCCGCAGCATCACCGACCTCCTGGTCGAGATCGTGGCCGAGCACGGCGGACAGGGCCTGATCGTCGGGGCGCCGGCGGTGTCTGACGCGCTGACACAGGGCACGCCTACCGCCGGCTACAGCCTTCTGTCTCGCGATGTCGTCGCCGACTGTTTCGAGATCGGTCACTACGCGCACCACGGCGACGCGATGATCGTCATCTCGGGCTGCGACAAGACTGGCGCCGCCGCCCTGATGCCGCTGGCCCGCACCAACGCCTTCGGTCTGGTGCTCTACCCCGGTACCAGTTCCCCTGGCAAGGTGGCGTTCGAGCCCTGGGCCAGCAAAGGCACGAATCTGACGATCATGGACTACGCCGAGGGCCGGGCGGCCGAGGAGGCTGGCCGTATCACTGCGGCTGAACTGCTCGAACTGGAACGCAATGTCATGCCGGGCAGCGGCACCTGCGGCGCGATGTTCACCGCCAACACGATGAGTTCCATCGCCGAGGCGATCGGCATGATGCTGCCGCGCGGCGCTTCGCACCCGGCCGACTACGATGCCCGCAGCGACATCCATGCCGATGTCCGCGCACAGGCGCACGCGTCGGTCGATGCCTTGTACCGGCTGATCGCCGCCGGCATCCGGCCGCTCGACATCATGACCGAGCGCGCTTTCGAGAACGCGATCACCACCGTCTACGCGATGGGCGGCTCGACCAACATGTACCTGCACCTGCTGGCCATCGCGCGCGAAGCACAGGTGCCCATCACCATCGAGCGCATCCAGCAGATCGGCGAACGGGTTCCGCTGCTCGCCAACCTGCAGCCGCACGGCCGCTACGCAATGACGACCCTGCACTCGCTGGGCGGTGTACCGATCGTAATGAAGGAGCTGCTCAGCAATGGCCTGCTGCATGGCGACGTGATGACGGTCACCGGCAAGTCGCTCGCCGAAAACCTCGACGGCGTGCCGAGCCTGGCGCAACTCGGCGCCCAAGACATCGTCTTTCCGGTCAGCAGGCCGATTGCGCAGGCCAACCACCACATCAGCGTGCTCAAGGGCAATATCGCGCCGGAAAGCTGCCTGCTCAAGCTGTCCGGCAAGACACTCGCAAAAGGTGAATTCCGTGGCACAGCGCGCGTGTTCGAATCCGAGGCCGCCACCATGAAAGCCATCCGCGCCGGCGAGATCGTGCCGGGCAATGTCGTGGTGGTGCGCAACGTCGGTCCGGTCGGCGGGCCGGGCATGCCCGAGATGGTGATGCTCACCATTCAGCTTCAGGGTCGCGGACTGGGCGAAGACGTCGCGCTGATCACCGATGGCCGTTTCTCGGGCGTGTCGCACGGCATCCTGATCGGCCACATCTCGCCCGAGGCGGCGCGAGGCGGTCCGATCGCGGCGGTTCGCGATGGTGACGAGATCGTCATCGATCCCGGCGCCCGAACCCTGAACCTGAATGTGCCGCACGAAGAGATCGCCCGGCGCATGCTGGACTGGCGCGCGCCCGACCACTCCCGCGAAGTACGGCCCGGATCTGTGCGTGACAAGTACATCCGGCTGGTCTCGTCGGCGCACTACGGATGCGTGCTCTGAAAATGTCCTTCGATGCTGCCTGCGCGCTTCACGAAGCCTGCATCGCGGCTTCGTCGAAGGCTCGCCTCGGCTAACTCGGCAGGCCGGGCAAGCCCGGAACACCTCCCGAGAACAGACCCCGTTCGGCAGCCAGACGAATGCAGCGAATCACATCGATCACCGGCGGACCATCGCGCCGCACGCTGACGCTCGCCACCTCGCCCTCGATCAGGGTATGCACACGATCGCCATCGAAGGCGACGATGCCAGGGCCGACAAATTTGAACACCGCACCGAAAGCCAGGCGCTCGCACGAACTGACGTGCACCGTGCCGAACAGGCCCGGCGATATGGGCGCATGCAAGGCCCGGCCGCTGCCGCAGCGCACCGCAAGCCCGCATTCGTCGCTGAATCCGATGGGGTCCAGGTAGCCGCCGATGGGCGACATCCCGACCGCAGCCGGCTCGGCGCGAGTCAGCACCATGGCCGCGATGCGCTCGGGATCATAAGGCAGCAGATTGCCTGTGTCGTCACGCAGCAGCAGGACCGCATCGATGACGCCGATGTCGTGCCAGTTCGCGGTGTGCACATGAACGATCTTGCAGCGCGCTGCCACTTCGTGCACCGCCACAGACCCGTTGGCAACCAGGCCCGCCGCCACGCCGGCGCTGGTCGCTTCAACCATCACCGGGAAAACGTTGTTGGTCCCAGTGGACAACGGCACCAGCGGCACATCGGGCCAAGTCCGACAGATAATCCGGTTGGTGCCGTCGCCGCCCAGCGAGACGATGACATCGCAGCCCGCTGCGCGGGCCATCCGGACAGCCATCACGGTATCGGCCGCGGAATGCGTGATGCCCACTTCGAGCAGGCGCACCTGCGCCTTCAGGGGCATCCGCTCCAGCGCGCCGCTGGACACCCGATACGGTTCCTTCATGATCATGATCTCGTCGACGCCCATGGCGTCGAGCCCGGTAGCGATCCGTGCGACGAGATCACGCTTGACCTCGTGAGTCATGTTGGTTGCCCGCGCGGCCAGGCGGCGAACATCCCGCCCCGACATCGGATTGGCAATGATCGCGACCTTTCCGGGCATGTCGTGAGTTCGCCTCAACCGGGGGCGAGTTTGTCCTGCGTCTTGGTGTCGAAATCGCTCGCCTCATGGCGTTCGTGCAGCTGGCTGGCCGGATCGCCCATCACGCGGTTGACCATCCGCCCGCGCTTCACCGCCGGACGCGCGGCGATGGCATCGGTCCAGCGCTGCACGTGCTTGTACTCCTGCACCTGCAGGAATTCGCCGGCGCCATACACCAGACCTTTGGCCAGTGCGCCGTACCAGGGCCAGATGGCGATGTCGGCGATGGAATAGTCGGCACCGGTCATGTATTCGTTGTCGGCCAGATGCCGGTCGAGCACATCGAGCTGCCGTTTCACTTCCATGGCGAAACGATCGATCGCGTATTCGATCTTGGACGGCGCATAGGCATAAAAATGCCCGAACCCGCCCCCCAGATAAGGCGCGCTGCCCATCTGCCAGAACAGCCACGACAGGCACGCGGCACGGGCCTCGCCTTGCGCCGGCAGGAGAGCGCCGAATTTTTCCGCCAGGTGAACCAGGATAGCGCCAGACTCGAACACACGGATCGGCTTCGGCCCGCTGCAGTCCACCAGCGCGGGAATCTTGGAGTTGGGGTTGGCCGCCACGAAGCCGCTGCCGAACTGCTGACCTTCGTTGATGCGAATCAGCCAGGCGTCGTATTCGGCGCCGGTGTGGCCGAGCGCCAGCAGCTCTTCGAACATCACCGTGACCTTGACCCCGTTGGGTGTCGCAAGCGAATAGAGCTGAAAAGGATGACGGCCAACCGGGAGTTCCTTGTCATGGGTCGGCCCGGCGATCGGACGATTGATGTTGGCGAAGCGCCCGCCGCTTTCTTTGTCCCAAGTCCATACCTTCGGCGGGGTGTAGATCGAGTCGGTCATGATTTGATTGCTCCAGGCGTTGATGAAGAGGGCTGCCGCATCGGCTCAAGGCACATCGTTGATGTCGCCCGGCGGCCCTTCGCGGTGTGGATGCGTGACGTGTGCCGGATGAGTCGGGCTGCTACCCACCGGCACAGTGCGCTGCAAAAACTCGATGACGGCGTTGGCGAAGCTATCGTTGCGGTCGCCTGCAACCATGTGTGCGGCGCCGGCAACATTGACAAACTCGCTGTGCGGACACATAGCCAGAAAAGCCTGCGCACCCTCTTCACTGAGCAGGTCGGATAATCCACCGCGCACCAGCAGCGTCGGCAGCCTGAGGTTTCGAGAGCAGGCTTCCAGCCGTTCACGGCGCAGTATCAGCTGCTGTCTACCCGTGCGATACCGCGGGTCCCAATGCCAGTGATACTTGCCGTCGGCGCCCAGACGGACATTTTTGGCCAGGCCATCAAGATTGCGCGGCCGCGTGCGATGCGGCTGGTAGCTGGCAATCGCCGCGGCGACTTCTTCCAGCGATTCAAAGCCTTCCGGCTTCTGGGCCATGAAGGCTTGAATTCTGTCGACCCCTTCGGCTTCGATGTGCGGACCGACATCGACCAGCACCAATGCGGTCGCATCGACGCGATCCTCGCCCACGGCGGTCAGGCTGGTGCCCCCGCCCATCGAGGCGCCGACCAGTACCGGACGGCGATTGCCGAGCGCCGCCACCACGCATTGCAGGTCCTCGACCATGAGATCTTGCCCATAACGACCATCGGGCGCCCAGTCGGAGTCGCCATGGCCGCGGGCATCGAAGGCCACTGCAAAATAGCCCACCGCTCCCAAGGTTTCTCCTGCACCTTTCCAGGCATGCCTGGTCTGCCCACCGCCATGCTGCAGCAGCACCAGCGGGCCCTTGGGGTCGCCCCAGGAGTCGCCGGCAATCCGCACGCCATCGGCGCCAGGCCAGGAATGCATCGGGGTGGGTGTGCCAGGAAGGCGGGTGCCAGCGCTCATCAGGTTTTCCGTTCGACCTTGTTGACCAGCAAAGCGAGAATTGCTTCGAAGTGATCCTCAGCCATGCGTTTCAGTTCGTCATCGGTGCGGTCCTGCACCGGGTGCGGGACGAACACATACGCGGGATCAGTGCCCAGCGCCTTCGACTGCACAGCAGCGGCATCGATGAATTCGGTGGTGGCCACCCCGACCGAAGGAATTCCGTTGGCCTCGAGATCCGCCAGGTCATGCGTACAGCACGACGTGCAGGAGCCTCAATCGGCCAGCCCTTC
>JAYVOV010000500.1:0-16722 GCA_043757735.1 Burkholderiaceae bacterium | reverse complement strand
AGCACGGTTGCCGTTGGCCCCGCGCGCCGAGATGTATCCGGTGAGCGCGCAGACAACCGCGAAGATGGCATACAGCGCCGACCAGCCCACACCGAGTTGCGGCAGGGAGAGCGCCGGCTCGAAGAGCATCGGAAAACCGAGCAGGGCGAGCATCGACGCGAAATTCGACAGTGCGAACAGGCGGTAGGGCACGGCGCTGCGAAAGCGCTGCCAATACCAGGCCTGAAGCAGCGGTGTGGTCGACGACAGCAGGAAGTAGGGCAGTCCGATGGTCGCGGTCAGCAGCAGCAGGATGCGGCCGATCGGTTCAGCGTCGCCCGCCGGTTTCCAGTGGGCGTCGGGCAGTATCGGCAGGAGCGCCAGCGACAGCAGCAGCAGTCCGGCATGCAGCATGGCCTGGCGGCGCAGTCCGAGCTTCATCGTGAAGTCGGCGTATGCGTAGCCCGCCAGCAGAATGCTCTGAAAAAACACCATGCAGGTCGTCCAGACCGCCGCAGAGCCACCGAACCAGGGAAGGATCTGCTTGGCCACCACCGGCTGAACCAGAAAGAGCAGGAAAGCCGAGAGGAATATGGTGCCCGCATAGGGAAGGATGGCGTAGCGAGGCAGAGCGGGCGTTTCAGAGAGAGGCATGGCTGGAAGTCTCGTGCCGGTTTGACGCAGCCAGCGAAGTGCTGCCTGCGGTGGCAAGCCGGCGATTATGCCGAATCGCCCACACAAGTTGACACAGCGCCATGAAAATGAGACTATTTTGCCCGCACGCGTTTCAAGCGGTGTTTCTCGGCGGTTTGCCTGGTTAGCGCTCTCTGTACCTTGTATAGAAGCGGTTCAAGTCTGGTGTTCCCTGGTTGCGTTTCTTGTGCGTCGTCGCCTTTCGGGCTCAGGCCTGAATTTTTCAACGCTCGCATGGGAGTAACCAATGAGCACAAAAACCGGTACCGTCAAGTGGTTCAACGAAACCAAAGGCTTCGGCTTCATCGCCCCCGATGACGGCTCGGAAGACCTGTTCGCGCATTTCAGCGAAATTCAAGGCCAGGGTTTCAAGACCCTCGCCGAGAAGCAGCGCGTTCAGTTTGAAGTCACGCAGGGCAAAAAAGGCCTGCAAGCCAGCCGGATCCAAGTGATCTAAAGGCCACCGGTTCGCCGGGTCGTTGCTTGACGCGACGGCTTGGCGAATCCCAACCTTGCCCCTATGGCCAAAGAAGATCTGATAGAAGTAGAAGGCGTTGTTGCCGAAGTCCTTCCGGACACCCGGTATCGCGTCACGCTGGACAACGGAGCGGTGGTTTCCGCCTACGTGTCCGGAAAAATGAAGAAGCATCGAATCCGCATCCTGGCGGGTGACCGGGTCACGCTCGAGTTATCCGTGTATGACATCACCAAAGGTCGCATCCGGTTCCGGCACAAGGATACCGACTCCATGCCTGGTGGTGGGCCACAGCGCCGTACTTACCGTCCCGGTCGTTGATCGGTTCGGCCGCTAGTCAGCCTGTTGCGTGACCTCTATGAATTCGTTTATGGGTGCCGTGCAGGCACGTTATGGTCTAAACCCTGACGACACAGCCAAATTGTCCTCCTGGGCCGAGGCTGGGGCCAATCCCCTCATCGAATCCTTGCTGGGCCACCGCACTGTTCGCGCCTTCCTGCCCGATCCCGTGCCCGAAGACACGCTCGGCCTGATGGTGGCCGCCGCGCAATCAGCCGCCACTTCATCGAATCTTCAAGCCTGGAGTGTGATCGCCGTCCAGGACCCCGCCCGCAAGGTACGTCTGGCGGCATTGGTCGGTGGTCAGGCGCATGTCCGCGAGTGCCCCCTGCTGCTGGTGTGGATTGCCGATCTGTCGCGGCTCGACCGGGTCGGCAACCTGACCGGCGTGCCGGCCAGGGCCAACGATTACCTCGAGATGTTTCTGGTGGCCCTCGTCGACGCAGCGCTCGCCGCACAAAATGCGGTGGTTGCCGCTGAATCATTGGGGCTGGGCACGGTGTACATCGGTGCGATGCGCAACCGTCCCGAGGATATCGCCCAGGAATTGGCGCTGCCGCAACACGCTTTCGCCGCGTTTGGCCTGTGTGTCGGGCGGCCCGACCCGGCGCGCCCGGCGGCCGTCAAACCCCGTCTGAATCCCTCGACCATTCTGCACCACGAACGGTACACAACTGGCGCCGATGGCCTGTTGTCAGCGTCTGAACTCGCGGCTGTGACGGCCTACGACCAGACGATGCGCGCGTTTCAGGCGTCTCAGGCGATGCCCGTAACCGACTGGAGCGCACAGTCGAGCAGTCGGGTGCGCGGACCCGAATCCCTATCCGGACGTGATCGGTTGGCGGCCGCGCTGGCTGCGCTTGGCTTCCCGCTGAACTGATTGCCGATCGGTCACAGGATGCGCTTCGCTTCGCCCTCAAGCGGCCGGCGATGCGAATCCTGATCCAGACCGCATGCGCGGTCGCGCTGGTCGCCGTGGCGACGGTTGCCGGCCTGACGTTGTATGACCATCTCGGGATGGCGGGTGCGATTCCGATCTATCTGCTGCCGGTGCTCTTTGCAGCCTATTACTGGGGGCCCAGGCCGTCGGTTGCGGCGGCAGTCGCGGCCTTTTTTGCGCTCAACTATTTCTTCGTCGAGCCGCGCTTCACTTTCGAGGTTGCGCAGCCGCAGTCCTGGGCGGCATTGGCGGGCCTGCTGCTGGTTTCGCTGGTGGTGACGTCGCTGGTCAGGCGGCTCAAGGCGCAGACCGTCGCCGCCGAGAGGGCAAGCGCGCAGGCCAAATCGGCGCGCCGTCTGGCCGAAGGGCTCGCGGGCGTGCTGGAGGTCGAGTCGGTGCTGCGGCTCGGGTGCGGGCTGCTGCATGAAACCCTCGGATCGCGCGTTGTCGTGGCAAGCCCATCTGGCGGCGGCGGCTGGACGCTCTGGCCTGAAGGATTCTTTCCAGATCTCGATCTGCGCGCCTGCCGCTGGGTGGTCGATACCGGCAAAATGGCGGGCCCAGGTTCGGGCAACTGGCCGGATTCAATGTTCCTAATCGTTCCGCTTGACCGGCTTCCCGGTAGTCGGGCGGTATTGGTATTCGGTGACGCCGGCGAGCTGGGTAACGATGTCGAAATTGCGTACCTGCGCGGCCTGGTCGATCAGATCGCGCTGGCATGCCAGCGGGCGATCACCCTCGAGCGCAGCGAGGCAGCGCAGCGGCAGGCGCGAGAAGAGTCGTTGCGCGGCGCGTTCCTGGCCTCCATCGCCCATGATATGAGAACACCTTTGACCGCGATCCTCGGTGCTGCAACTTCCCTGCAGCAGCAGGGGCATCTGCTCGATGAAACGCAGCGCCAGGGGCTGCTGGAGTCGCTCAGTGCCGAATCACGGTATCTCGCCAATGCAACCGAAAACGTGCTCGCGCTCGTCCGCCTGGAAGCGGGTGTGCCGCTTCGCCTGGATTGGCAGTCGCTCGAAGAAATAGTCGGCACGACCTTTGCGCGATATCGCGGGCGTTCGCCGCCGCCGGCCTTGCGGGCTGATGTTCAAGTCTCGGCACGCCTGATCCGGGCCGACGCGTCGCTGCTGTCGCAGGCATTGTCGAATCTGATCGACAATGCGCTGACAGTTCAGCCGTCGGGCGAACCGGTCGTGGTGAGTGTGCGCGAGGAAGCTGATGAACAGGTCCTGTCCGTTCACGACGATGGCCCTGGCTTTTCGACGGATTTCGATGTCACCCGGATTCGGAAATTCGAACGCGGCCCGGCCCGGGGCAGGGGTTATGGTCTTGGACTTGCCATCGTCCAGGCGATTGCGCAGACCCATGAAGCCCGCTTCGACATCCGCAACCGCTTGCCCGCGGGGGCCACAGTCAGTCTGCGGTTCGCCGCCAGCGACATCGAGACGGGGTCGCCATGAGCGAGACTCTGCGAGGCACGTCGATACTGGTGATCGAGGACGATCCCGCGGTCACCCGGATATTGACCACCAGCCTCTCGGCAGCCGGTTTTGTCCCGTTCACTGCAGATTCTCTCGCGGCCGCCCGCGCCTGCCTGGCGCAGCGGCGCGTGGCTCTGCTGATACTCGATCTCGGCTTGCCCGACGGCGACGGTCGCGACCTCCTGATCGACTGGCGGGCGCGCTCCGACATTCCGATTCTCGTTTTGTCCGCGGTCAGGGACGAGTCGCAGAAGGTGGCCTGTCTTGATCTGGGTGCCGATGACTACCTGGCCAAGCCTTTCGGCGTCGATGAACTGCTGGCTCGCGTGCGCGCTGCACTGCGGCGCGCGTCGAAGATGCGACTTCGCGACGACCGCTATGAACTTGACGGCCTTGAGATCGATCTGCAGCAGGGCCTGGTCAGCCGTGCGGGCGAGCGGATCCACTTGACCGCGATCGAGTTTCGCCTGCTCGGTGCGCTGACCCGCCGTGCCGGCAAGGTCTGCCTGCATCGTCAGCTGCTCGCCGAGGTGTGGGGCCAGGCCCATGTGGACGACACCCACTACCTGCGCATCCACATGGGCCGGCTGCGCGCCAAGATTGAAGTGCTGGCGGCCGAGCCGCGCTTTCTGCTCACGGAATCGGGCGTCGGCTACCGGTTGGCCGACACCTGATCGTCCTCGAACTGGCCGGTTTGGCGCCGCGCACCAGACCGTATGCTCATTCGCACTCGCGTTTATGCGTTCATTTATGCGTTCGTTTATGCGTTCGATATGCGGCGCGCGCTGCAATGACGGTTTGCAGTTTGAATCGAGGCACTAATGAGCGGAACTCAGCAGCGCGCGGGCTTGGCCACCTTGTCGCTCGGCGCTTTGGGCGTGGTCTATGGGGACATCGGCACCAGTCCGCTGTACACGATCAAGGAAATATTCGCGGAGAGTACCGGTATCTTGCCGACACCGGCGAATGTGATCGGTGCGATCTCCGCGGTTTTCTGGGCGCTGATGCTGGTCGTCACCCTCAAGTACGTGGTGCTGGTGCTGCGCGCCGACAACAAGGGCGAAGGCGGCATCATGGCGCTGCTGGCCCTCGCGGTGTCTTCAGTCGCCGACAAGCCCGTCCTCGCGCGTCGGCTGCTTCTGCTCGGCGCCTTTGGCGCGGCGCTGTTCTATGGCGACACTGTCATCACGCCAGCGATCTCGGTGCTGTCCGCGGTCGAGGGGCTCGAGGTAATCACTCCGGCGCTCAAACCAGGGGTGATCCCGCTGTCGCTGCTGATTCTGGTTGCGCTGTTCGCCGTGCAGCGGCACGGAACCCATCGGATGGGTCGTTTTTTTGGTCCGGTGATCGTGGTCTGGTTCCTGGTGCTCGGTGTCGTCGGCATCTGGCAGATCTCGCGCCATCCGGCGATTCTCGTCGCGCTCAATCCCGCGCATGCCCTGTTTTTTCTGATCGATCGCGGGCCGGGATTTTTCCTGGCGGTCGGCGCGGTCGTGCTGGCGATCACTGGTGCGGAGGCGCTGTACGCCGACATGGGGCATTTCGGGCGTCCGGCTATCCGGCTGGCCTGGAGCGCCCTGGTGATGCCGGGTCTCGCACTGAACTACCTGGGTCAGGGCGCACTGCTTCTGGGCGATCCGAAAGCCATCGAAAATCCCTTCTACCTGGCCTTTCCGGATTCTTTTCTGGTCGTGGCGGTCGTGCTGTCGACGCTGGCCACCATCATCGCTTCGCAGGCAGTGATCTCTGGTGCCTATTCGATCACCCAGCAGGCGATCCAGCTCGGGCTGCTGCCCCGCATGCAGATCATCCATACGTCGCAGACCGAGGCCGGCCAGATCTACGTGCCGACGGTCAATTGGATCCTGCTGGGGGCGGTGCTGCTGGCCACCGTCAATTTTCGCAGCTCCTCGGCATTGGCATCGGCCTATGGCATCGCCGTCACCGGCACGATGCTGATCACAACACTGCTGACCTATGTGGTGCTGCGTCACGCCTGGCGGTATCCGCTGTGGCTGACACTGGCTGCGACCGGTTGTTTCGTGGCGCTGGATCTGATTCTCCTGGCGTCATGTTCAGTCAAATTCTTCAGTGGCGGCTGGTTTCCGGTGCTGCTGGCATTTGCGCTGCTGACGCTGATGTGGACCTGGAAGCAAGGCCGCGAGCTGATGCTCGGGCATATCCGCAACGATGACCCGAAACTCGAAGCCTTCGTCGCGCATCTGGGCGATGGCGTGGTTGCGCGCCTCGAACGCACCGCGGTATTCCTGGTTTCCGATCCGAGCACTGCGCCGCAGGCTCTGATGCACAACCTCAAGCACAACCAGGTGATCCATCAGACCAATCTGGTCGTGACTGTGATCTTCGAGAACCAGCCTTTCATTGAAGACGCAGATCGATCCGCCTGGCGTTCGGTCGGCGAAGGTTTCTGGCAGATCACGCTGCGCTATGGGTTCATGGAGACACCCGACATTCCGTCGATGCTCGCCAGCTGCCGC
Source organism: Burkholderiaceae bacterium (assembly GCA_043757735.1). GTDB lineage: Bacteria > Pseudomonadota > Gammaproteobacteria > Burkholderiales > Burkholderiaceae_E > Quisquiliibacterium. Next base: position 10,314 of record JAYVOV010000500.1, on the reverse strand, counting down.
ATCGAGGGGGTGCTGTTCGACCCGTTCACCACCTCCTACTTCCTGAGTCGCGAAACCGTGGTGCCGACCGCCGGCGGCGGTATGGCCGACTGGCGTGAAGCGCTGTTCGCCGCGCTGTCGCGCAACGCCGGCAGTGTGGTGAGCTATTTCCGCATTCCCGACAACAGCGTGATCGAACTCGGCACACGGGTCCAGATTTGAGATCGTGCCGAAGTTGTCGTCCGCGATCCTGGATCGCCTCGTTCGGCCCGTGCCGGGTGATCGACTAGACTGGACTGGCATTCATCCTGCTGGTCGCGCCGCCCTGGCGCGGCCATTCATTAGGAGTCTTCCATGGCTGAAACCGCCTCCCGTTACGAAGCGGTCACCCTGACGGTGACCGATGGCATTGCGCAGCTCACGCTCAACCGGCCGAGCACGCTCAACGCGCTCAACGAAGAAATGTTTCGCGAGATTCCGCTGGCCATCAATGAGGCTACTCTGGCGGGCGCGCGGGCGCTGCTGATCACCGGGGCGGGGCGGGGGTTCTGCTCTGGCGCCGATCTGGTCGGTCGAGCGTTCGCGCCGCCCGTGTCGGAGTCGCAAAGAGAGGCGGTCAACCGCCTCAACTTCGAGAAGGTCGTCACGCTGGTGCGCACGCTGAACGAAGCGCCGATGCCGGTTGTCTGTGCGATCAATGGCGTGGCGGCGGGCGGCGGTGTGGGCATCGCGCTGGGTGGCGACGTGATCCTGATGGCGCGCAGCGCGCGCTTCGTGCTGACCTTCGTGCCCAAGCTGGGCCTGGTGCCCGATGTCGGCGCAACCTGGTTGATGACTCGCCTGGTCGGACGCGCAAGGACTATGGCCGCCAGCCTGCTGGGCGATGCGATCAGCGCCCAGGACGCCGAGCGCTGGGGCCTGGTTGCGCGTCTGATCGACGACGACCAGCTGCAGGCAGAAGCGCTTGCCATCTGCCGGCGGCTGGCCGACGGACCGCAGACCGCGGTAATGGGCACCCGCCGCCTGGTCGATGCCGCGCCGCAGATGCCGATCTGTTCGCACATCCTGCTGGAGCGTGACGAGCAGGTGAAACTGATCGGCGGCCGTGAACACGTCGAAGGGGTGACAGCTTTCCGCGAGAAACGCCCGGGGCGATTCGGCAAGGCATCCTGAAGCGGTTCCAGGATGCAACTCAGGCAGCCTCCGGCAGCCCGCGCACTCGTTTCACGAAGGCAGCCACCGCCAGGCCGATCTGGTCGGGGCTGTCTTCCTGGATGAAGTGCGTGCCGGGAACGGTGACTTCAACCTGGTTGTTCCAGCTGCGGCAGAACGCGCGCGGGCGCCCGGTCAGGATCGATCCCGGTTCGGCATTCACGAACAGCTTGGGCAGCGCCGACGCCGCCAGCCAGTCGGCATAAGCCTGGACACGCGCCACGACGTCTGGCGGATCGCCATCGATCGGGATCTCGCGCGGCCAGGAGAGTGTGGGGCGCCGGTCTTCCCCCGGGTGGATGAAGGGGCGGCGGTACTCGGCCAGTTCCGCCTCGCCCAGGGGGCGCATGACCGATCCCGGCAGCACCCGTTCGACGAACACGTTCTTCTGGAGCACCATCTCTTCACCGCCGGGCGAGCGGAAATTCTGGAAGACGCGGCGGGCGTTCTCCGGCCAGTCGGCCCAGGTGAGCGGGGTGACGATGCTCTCCATGTAGGCCAGGCCCTGCACCCGGTCGCGGTGCCGATTGGCCCAGTCGAAGCCCAGCGCCGAGCCCCAGTCGTGCAGGACCAGGATCACCCGGTTGCCCAGCCCCAGCGCGTCCCACAAGGCATCGAGGTACTGGCTGTGTTCGGCGAACCGATAGCGCTGAGGGCCTGAATCGGCGAGTTTTTCGGAATCACCCATGCCGATCAGGTCGCACGCGACGAGTCGTCCAAGGCCACGGCAATGCGGCATCACATTGCGCCACAGATAAGAAGAGGTGGGGTTGCCATGTTGAAAGACGATGGCATCGCCTTCGCCCTCATCGAGATAGGCCATCTGACGTCCGGCAACGGTCATCGTCTTCTTGGCTGCGAATGGGGTGCTGTCCAGGGGCATGGAAATCCCGATCGGGTGGTGGTTGGGCGGTCTGGACAATGATACCGACGCGCCGGCAGCCCCGTTGCCCCGTTGCCCCGTTGCCCCGTTGCCACGCTGCTGCGCAGCCGCGCGGACATGCGCGCATCACGCCGGGATGCGACACTGGCGCACCCTCTTGCGCGGATTTTCCATCCGATACTGCCCATGCCCGCGGACAGCCGACTATTGACCTTCACGGCCAGCCGGTATCGCGCAGCGGGGCGGACCGCGTGCCTCTGGCTGCTGGCGGGGGTGCTCCCTGGCGTGACGGGGTGTGCCACCGGCCCGATCACGCTGGCCGATGAGCGACTGGCCTACAACGAGGTGATCAAGGTCACCGCCGAGCAGCAGATGCTGCTGAACATCGTTCGCCTGCGCTACTCGGACACGCCCAGCAGCCTGGCGGTGTCGTCGGTGGCTGTGCAGACCGAGCGGGTGCGTTCACTGCAACTCATGCCGTTTTTTGGGGTGGTGGGCGGCGAGGCCCAGATCCGCGGCTCGGGTTCGCTGCTGCCACAGGCGCAGATCACTGTGGTCGATCGCCCGACCATCACGCTCACACCCCTGGACGACACCGAATTCACGCGCAAACTGTTCACGCCGATGACGCTCGACGGCGTGCTCTACCTGGCCAAGACGACCTGGCCGATCAGTACGGTTTTCCGGCTCTGGCTCGAGAACCTGAACTGGGTGTCCAACGCCGAAACCGCCAGCGGACCCACGGTGGCCCGGGCGCCGGAGTTCGAGCGCTTCGAACAAGGGGTGGTCGCGCTGCAGGCGCTGCAGGATAAAGGTCTGATCGTGTTCGGCACCCGTGAGCGGGAGGACAAGATTGGCGGTTCGCTGCCCGCTGAGCGCGTCTCGGGAAGTGATCTCGTCGCCGCCGCGCGCGAGGGGCTCGAGTACCGGCCCGACGAGGGTGGTGCGACCTGGTCGCTGGTGCGCCGGCGTCCGCAACCGGTCATGAAGGTCCATCCTGACGCGAAGGCGAGCGCCGAATTGCGCGCGTTCGCCAAGGCATTTCAGGTTCGCATCGGCCCGAGCTCTTATGACATCGGCATCGAGGGGCTCGAGCCCTTCCCTTCGACCTATCCGGCGCAGGGCGTGGATACGCTCGATCTCGAGACCCGGTCGCTGCTGCAGGTTTTGTATTACCTCTCGAAGGGCGTGGAGACGCCGCCCGCGCTGCTGCGCCAGGGCCAGCCGCGCGCCACGGTCGACGATGAGGGCCGGCCGTTCGATTGGTTGCGTGTGACCCAGGGTCTGTTTCGCGTAGCCCATGCCGATGGCGCGCAGGTGCCGGCGGGCGCTCATGTGGCGATCCGCTACCGCGATCACTGGTTCTATATCGACCGCGCCGACCATGACAGCCTGTCGACGTTCTCGCTGGTCATGGAACTTGCCCGGCTCGAGCTCTCCGGCCGGGTTGCGCCCGGGCCGACCCTCACCCTGCCGCTGACCGGGAGATGATCTCTGTTTGTTGCAGTGCGACATCGCCCTCAGGTAGTTGATTTGTATGATGTAAAGCCGATTTCAAGGGCGCATTGCAATCCGCTGTCATCAGATTGTCATCGACGGCCGGTAGCTTTCGGATTCCGATTCATAAGTAGAAAGTACATGCCATGAAGACGATGAACAAATGGCTGGCCGGCGCGTGTGTGACGCTGATTTCAGGTTTCGCGCAGGCTCAGATCACTGGTGCCGGCGCCACTTTCCCCGCGCCTGTCTATGCCAAATGGGCCGAGGCCTACAAGGCGGCCACTGGCGCCACCCTGAATTACCAGGCGATCGGCTCCGGCGGCGGCATCAAGCAGATCGCAGCCAAGACGGTCGATTTCGGCGCGACCGATGATCCGCTCGACGCGGACGAACTGAGCAAAGGCGGGCTGCTGCAGTTTCCCGCCGTCATCGGCGGTGTGGTGCCGGTTGTCAACCTGCAGGGCGTCAAACCGGGCGAAATGAAGCTCACCGGCACGGTTCTGGCGGACATCTTCCGTGGTCAGGTAAAGACTTGGAACGATCCTGCCATCGTCGCCCTGAACCCCGGCGTCAAACTGCCGGCCACCGCGATCACGCTGGTCTACCGGTCAGACTCCTCCGGCACCACCTACGTGTTCACCGACTACCTGGCACAGGTTTCACCGGCCTTCAAGACAGCTCCAGGTGCCGGCAAGACGGTGAATTGGGCCTCAGGTGTGGGTGGCCGCGGCAACGCGGGCGTTGCCGCCAACGTCACCAAGATCGACGGTGCAGTCGGGTATGTGGAGTACGCCTACGCCAAACAGAATAAGATGCTTCACACCGGACTGATCAATCGCGACGGCAAACTGGTGCAGCCCGACGACCTGACTTTCGCCGCCGCGGCAGCCCGCGCCAACTGGGACTCCGCACCCGGCTTCGGCGTGAATCTGAACAACCTCCCCGGGGCCGATGCGTGGCCGATCACGGCTGCCACCTTCATCCTGATGCATCGCAGCGCCCAGGACCCGAAACGGTCGGCCGAAACGCTCAAGTTCTTCAAATGGGCCTTGAATAGTGGTCAAAAGCTGGCAACTGACCTCGACTACGTGCCCTTGCCTGCGGCGGTGGTCAAGAAGGTCGAAGCGACATGGGTCGACATCAAAGATGGCGCCGGCAAAGCAGTTCTGAACTGATTCTGCGCCTTCCTCCCGTTGGGGAGTTCACTTTGAACACGGTCTGGTAACGACACCGGGCCGTGTTTTCGTCCTGAAGGAGCGCTAGCATGAGTGTCTCTGCCCATCCGATCGATCAAAGTGCACAGCGCGCCTCGAACAGCATGAATCGCACTGAAACGTCAGCGCAAGCGGCGCTGGCCATCCGCGTGGCCCGGTTCGCGGTTCAGGATCGGTTGTTCAAGGCGATCACATTCCTGTTCGCGCTGCTGGTGCTGGCGGGCCTGTTCGGTATTCTGGCTTCGCTGCTGGTCGAGGCATGGCCCGCTCTGCGATCGACTGGCATCGCATTCTTCTACGGCACGACCTGGAGCCCGACGGACGATGTCTACGGTGCGGTGATCGCGGTGTACGGAACGCTCGCCACCTCGGCGATCGCGCTGCTGATCGCGGTGCCGATCAGTTTCGGCATAGCGATGTTCCTCACCGAGAGCTGCCCGGTGGCGCTGCGTCGGCCGCTGGGTACGGCGATCGAGCTGCTCGCGGGCGTGCCCTCGATCATCTACGGCATCTGGGGCCTTTTTGTGCTTGCCCCCCTTTTCCAGAAATTCGTGCAGCCGCTGCTGGTGGCCACCGGCCTGCCGTTTTTCGCCGGGCCCCCACTGGGGATCGGCATCTTCACCGCAGGCATGGTGCTGGCGCTGATGGTCATCCCGTTCACCGCCTCAGTGATGCGCGATGTGTTCGAGACGGTTCCGCCGGTGCTCAAGGAGTCGGCCTACGGGCTGGGCTGCACCACCTGGGAGGTGGTCCGCAACATCGTGCTGCCGTATACCCGGGTAGGCGTGATCGGTGCCGTGATGCTCGGGCTCGGTCGTGCGCTGGGCGAGACGATGGCGGTGACCTTCGTGATCGGCAACGCCAATCGCCTCGCTGGCAGCTTGTTCGCGCCGGGCAATTCCATCGCGTCGACGCTGGCCAATGAATTTGCCGAGGCGGCGCCTGAAAAGCACATCCCGGCGCTGTTCGCCCTGGGCCTGATCTTGTTCCTGATCACTTTTCTAGTGCTTGCATTGGCCAAGTGGCTGACCGAACGCGGCACCGAAAAAGCCGGTCGGTAAGGAGTCGACAATGAATCGGAATATTTATCGTCGGCGTCGCACCGTCAATGTCCTGAGTCTGGTGCTGTCCGGCGGCTCGATGGTGATCGGACTGATCGGTCTGCTGTGGATTCTCTGGACGCTCTTCTACAACGGGCTGTCGGCACTGAACATCGCCTTCTTCATGAACAGCACTCCGGCGCCTGGCACCGAAGGTGGCGGCCTGGCCAATGCCATCGTCGGGAGTCTGATGATGGTCGGTGTGGCGACGCTGGTGTCGACGCCCATCGGCATTCTGGCTGGTGTGTTTCTAGCCGAGTTCGGCAAGACATCGAAGTTCGCAGCCGCGACCCGCTTCGTCGTCGACATCATGCTGTCAGCGCCCTCGATCGTGATCGGTCTGTTCGTTTACGCCATCGCGGTTGCCACGATCAAGCATTTTTCCGGATGGGCGGGTTCGCTGGCCTTGTCGCTGATCGCGATACCGGTGGTCGTGCGAACCACGGAAAACATGCTCAATCTCGTGCCCGGCAGCCTGCGCGAAGCTGCCTTCGCTCTGGGCGCGCCGCGTTGGAAGGTGAGCCTCGCGGTCACGCTGCGGGCGGTGCGAGGTGGTGTCGTCACCGGGGTGCTGCTGGCGGTGGCCCGCATGATCGGCGAAACCGCGCCGCTGCTGTTCACCGCATTGAACAATCAGTTCTTCAGCCTCGACATGAGCCAGCCCATGGCCAACCTGCCGGTCGTGATCTACAACTTCGCCATGAGCCCGTATGAGAACTGGCAGCAGCTTGCCTGGGGTGGCGCATCCTTGATCGCCCTGATCGTGCTGACCATCAACATCACTGCCCGGGTCGTCTTTCGCGACAAGGTCCAGGCCTGAGTCTTGGAGAACACACCATGAACGACAGCGTAGCCGCAACCGCAACCGCAACCGCAACCGCAACCGCAGCCGCAGCCGCAGCCGCCTCGGCGAACACCGCCGCGATGCCGGATGACAGCGTGATCCAGGTCAAGGATCTGGACTTCTATTACGGCAAGTTCCAGGGCTTGCGAAAGGTCAATCTGAACATCGCGAGCCGGAAGGTAACCGCTTTCATCGGCCCCTCCGGCTGCGGCAAGTCGACGCTGCTGCGGACCCTGAACCGCATGTTCGATCTTTATCCGGGGCAGCGGGCTGAAGGCCAGATCGTGTTCAACGGCAAGAACATTCTCGACAAGGATCAGGACGTCAATCTGCTTCGAGCCAAGGTGGGCATGGTGTTTCAGAAGCCCACCCCGTTCCCGATGTCCATCTATGAGAACATCGCCTTCGGTGTCCGGCTCTATGAAAATCTGTCATCCACCGACATGGCCGAGCGCGTTGAATGGGCCTTGCGCAAGGCGGCTCTGTGGGAAGAGGTGAAGGAAAAGCTGCAGCAAAGCGGGCTGTCGTTGTCTGGCGGTCAGCAGCAGCGTCTTTGCATTGCGCGCATGGTGGCGGTCAAGCCCGATGTCCTGCTGCTCGACGAGCCGACCAGCGCGCTTGACCCCATCTCGACCGCCAAGGTGGAGGAACTGGTCAACGAACTGAAGGTCGATTACTCGATCGCGATCGTGACCCACAACATGCAGCAGGCGGCGCGTATTTCAGACTTCACCGCCTATATGTACATTGGTGAGCTGGTGGAGTTCGGCGAAACCAACAAACTCTTCATCAAGCCCACCAAGAAGGCCACCGAGGACTACATTACCGGCCGCTTCGGCTGAAGGACGCGTCATGCCCTCAGAGCACACTTACAGAGCCTTCGACATCGACATCGACACCCTGCGCAGTTCGGTGACGACGATGGGCGGACTGGTCGAGCGGCAATTCGTGCGGGCGGTCGATGCCGTTCGCTATGGCGACCTGCGTCGGGTGATGGACGTCCTGACCGACGAACAGACCGTCAACCGCATGCACATCGAGACCGATCTGCGCTGCAACCAGGTGATCGCCAAACGCCAGCCGATCGCCGTCGATCTGCGCGAAACCATCGCGGTGATCCACAGCATCAGCGACCTCGAGCGGATCGGCGATGAAGCCAAGAAGATCGCGCTCAAGGCGCAGGCCTTCAATGGCCGGGAACTGCCGATCAACATCGACAAGATCCAGCGGATGGCCGATCTGGTGGCCGAGATGCTGTCGGCCGCAATAGATGCCTTCGTGCGCCACGACACCGCTGTCTCGCAGCGACTCGCAGAGCGCGATCGCGAGGTCGATGCCCTTCGAGACGACCTGATCGAAGAACTGATCAAGCGGATGGCCGAGCAGCCGCAGAGCGTCTCCGATCTGCTGGCCATTGTTTTCGTGGTTCAGTCGATCGAGCGGGTTGGCGATCATGCCAAGAACATCGCGGAGTATGTGGTGAACGTGGTCGAAGGCATCGACATGCGTCATGCCAATCCTGAAGCGCCAAAGCCGCTCGCTGGTGGGTGAGGGGCTTCAGTGGCAACCCTGCTGATCCTCGGTGCGACCGGTCTGGTCGGCGGCCATCTGCTGTCGCTCGCGCTCGAAGATTCCCGAGTCGGCGCCCTGACTGCACCGACGCGCCGTCCTTTGCCGCTTAACGCCAAGCTGCACAATCCGGTGGTCGACTTCGATCACCTGACTTGGCAAGAACCTTGGTGGCGTGCCGATGCCGTCGTCTGTGCGCTGGGCACAACAATGGCGCAGGCAGGTTCGCGCGAGGCCTTTCGGCGCGTCGATCACGATTATGTGATCGACGCCGCTGTTCACGCCCGGCGCGCTGGCTGTGCCACTTTCGTGCTGAATTCATCGCTGGGCGCCGACCCCGCAGACAGCTCGTTCTACCTGCGCGTCAAGGGTGAAGTCGAACGCGATCTGCAGGCTCTGGGCTTTAGCTCGCTGACATTCGTGCGGCCAAGTCTGCTCGACGGCGGTCCTCGTCCCGACAACCGCCCGGGTGAAGCGCTGGCACTGATATTCGCCCGGCTGTTCAAGGCGGTGCTGCCCCGGCGCATCCGCGCGGTCAGCACCCAGCGCGTCGCGCAGGCCATGCTGGCGGCCGCGCTGGCCGCGCCTGCGGGTCTGCAGATCATTGAATCGCAGGCACTGCAGGATTGACTCGGCGGGCGCTGCCCGACGCGGTACGATCTGGCGCTGTAACCGGCGGGCCGTCTGCTGCGAATAGCGTGGTGTACCCCATCACTGCCCCGAGGTAATTTCAATGATCCGACGTCACTGCCTGCTTGGACTCCTGAGCGTTTTGCTGCTCCCGAAAATCGCCGCCGCCCAGGGCAAGGCGGCGCCTGCTGTCGGCACCCTTCGCCTGTCGAACGCCGATTGGAGGAAGCGCCTCAATGCCGAGCAGTACCGCGTCTTGCGCGAAGAAGGCACCGAACGGCCGTTCACGAGCTCGCTGAACATGGAGAAACGCAAAGGTCGATATCTGTGCGTCGGGTGCGACTTGCCGCTGTTCTCATCAGAGGCCAAGTTCGACAGTGGCACCGGGTGGCCGAGTTTCCACACCGCGCTGGCTGGCGCCTTCACCACGCACACCGATTACAAGATGGTTTTCCCGCGCACTGAATACCGTTGCGCCCGTTGCGACGGCCACCATGGCCATGTCTTCGACGATGGTCCCAAGCCCACGGGCAAACGCTACTGCAACAATGGCGTAGCACTCAAGTTTCTGGAGGTCTGATTCCATGGGTATTCATCGAGCACTTCGCGTTCTGGCGATCGGGCTGATGCTGTCGCTGCCTTGGCTCGCAACGGCGCAGACCGGCACCGCCGCATCTGCCGCCCCGGGCAAAACGGCAAAGGCGGTCTTTGCCGGCGGCTGTTTCTGGTGTGTCGAGGCCGATTTCGACAAGATTCCGGGCGTCATTGCCACGGTCTCCGGATACATCGGCGGCACGGTGGCCAATCCCACCTACGAGCAGGTTTCCCGAAATAGCACCGGTCATGCCGAGGCTGTAGAAGTAGCCTTCGATCCGCAGAAAGTCAGTTATGCGCAGCTGCTCGAGTACTTTTGGCGAACCATCGACCCGACCGTGAAAGACCGGCAGTTCTGCGATACCGGATCGCCCTACCGCACTGCCATCTTCACTCTCGACAATGAACAGATGCGGGCGGCCAGAGCATCGCTGGTGGCGCTGGAAAAGTCCAAGCCGTTCAAGGAGCCGGTCGTCACGCAGATCGTCGCTGCCGGCAAGTTTTACCCGGCCGAGGACTACCATCAAGATTACTACAACAAGAACCCCATCCGCTACGAGTACTACCGCACCAGTTGCGGCCGCGATTCGCGGCTCAAGCAGTTGTGGGGCGACAAGGCCGGCAAGTGGCTGCCGGGATGAGACGGTGACCGCCTCCGGCTGAGCGCGTTGGCGGCGTTCATCGCGCCGGATGCGGTGCTCGCCTTGCCGCACGCGGCTCACCATCGCGAAGTAGCCGACCGCCAGCAATGACGAGGCCAACCCGAGCAGGCCGACATCGGTCCAGCGC
>JAYVOV010000499.1:0-4420 GCA_043757735.1 Burkholderiaceae bacterium | reverse complement strand
AGCCGCTGGAGCTCGTGCTGGGCCACCCGGCCGATGTCCGCGATCCGCGCCGCGCCGCGCTGGTCAGGCCGCTGCAGCAAGAAGTGCGTCGTCAGGGTCTGTGGGCCTGCCACCTCGGCCCGGAACTGGGCGGCCAGGGTTATGGTCAGGTCAAGCTGGGCCTGCTCAATGAAATTCTGGGTGGCGCGCAGTACGGTCCCTCAGTTTTTGGGTGTCAGGCGCCTGACTCCGGCAACGCCGAGATTCTTGCGCACTACGGCACGGCCGAACAAAAGAAAAAATACCTCGAGCCTCTGCTCAACAACGACATCGTCTCGTGCTTCGCAATGACCGAGCCGCAGGGCGGCGCCGACCCCGGCGTCTTCAAGACCCGCGCGGTCCGCGAGGGCGACAACTGGGTGCTCTCGGGCGAGAAATGGTTCGCCTCGCATGCGCGCTACGCCGAGTTCCTGATCGTGATGGCAGTGACCGATCCCGATGCCCCGGTAATGAAGCGCATGTCGATGTTCATCGTGCCCACCAATACGCCAGGCCTGGAGATCATTCACGACTACGGCTTCGCCACTGAAAAAGAGCCCAATCATGGCCACCTGAATTTCGACAAGGTTCGGGTGCCGATGGACGCGATGCTGGGCAAAGAGGGCGACGCCTTCGTGATCGCGCAGGTGCGCCTGGGCGGCGGTCGGGTGCATCACGCCATGCGCACCATCGGCGAGGCCCGCCGCGCGCTGAACATGATGTGCGAACGCGTGATCTCGCGCTCGACCAAAGGTGAGCTGCTGGCCAACAAGCAGATGGTGCAGGAGAAGATCGCCGACTCCTGGATCGAGCTCGAGCAGTTCCGGCTGCTGGTGCTGCGCACCGCCTGGCTGATCGACAAGCACAAGGACTACAAGAAGGTGCGCAAGGACATCTCGGCCATCAAGGCGGCCATGCCCAAGGTGCTGCACGACATCGCTTCGCGCGCCCTGCACCTGCACGGCTCGCTGGGCATCACGTCCGAAATGCCGTTCACGCACCTGGTGCTGCAGTCATTTCACATCGGTCTGGCCGACGGACCGGTGGAGGTGCACAAGGTGACCGTGGCCAGGCAGCTGCTGCGCGAGTACAAACCCAGCGACACCCAGTTTCCGAGCTACCACCTGCACACGCGGCGCGCGGCCGCGCAGGCCAAGTACAAAGAGCTGCTCGACAAAGTGGGCCTGGCGACGTAAGTATTCATTCGTATACACATTGATGCTCGGCTCTCTTTACCCGGCGCGCCCCATTGTCGGACTGCACAAGCTGCAGGGCGGTATGGTTGGTGACTATTTCAGATAGCTTCATGCTCGTGGCTTGCGCGTTCTTGGCGCAAGCCAATCCAACTCCATGAAGTCCTTTGGATTAAAGCGGCTCTGTACTATGATTTGCATGAACTTTCAATGAGAAATAATCTTGCCAACCAGCTTGCATCGTCAGCCGCCCACCGCGAAGGGTGGTTCTGCCGATCTGGCCAGCACTCTGCGCGCTGGCCGGGTGTACCGGCGCGAAGACCTGGCCCGGGTCTCGAACGCTGTTGATCGTCATCTGCGCGAACTGGTCGCGGGTGGGCAGTTGAAAAGGCTGGCGCAGGGCTTGTACTACGCGCCGCGTCAATCGACCTTTGGCGCCGTGCCACCTGACGATCACGAACTGGTCGGGGCCTTCCTGCGCGACAAGGATTTTCTGGTCTTTTCGCCATCCGCTTACAACGCGCTCGGACTGGGTACCACCCAACTCTACAACCGTACCTTGGTCTACAACCACAAGCGGCACGGTGTATTTGCGCTGGGCAATCGCCAGTTCGACTGCCGGGTCAAGCCGCGTTTCCCTAAAAAGCTCACGCCGGAGTTCTTGTTCGTGGACATCCTCAACAATCTCGACGAACTGGCCGAGGACAAGCTGCTGGTGCTGGCACAAGCGCAGAGCAGAGCGGTGCAATTCGATCGTCTAAGTTTGTTGCGGGCCTTGGCCAGCTACGGTTCGATGGCGACAAAAAAACGGATGACGGCATGGCTGCATGACTGAGTTTTTGCACGAGCGCCGCGACTTTGGTCAGTTGATTGCCATCGTGGCCGAGCAGCGCGGCATCGATCCGACGCTGGTCGAGAAGGATTACTGGATCATGCATTGCCTGTGGGGCTTGCAGGCACAGGGATTCCGTTTCGAACTGAAGCGGTTGCGCTGCTGTTCCTCGTAGTTCTGCCTGCACACGCGGCGCTCAGCGTCGCAGCGCCTCGAACACCCCGCCCACATCGCGGATCGCCGCCAGCGTCTTGCTCAGCACCCCCACATCCGGCACCTCGACCGTAAACTGCATGTGGGCCACATGCGAACGGGTCTGGGTGTGCACCGCGGTCACGTTCAGCCGGTCACGCGCAAACACCTCAGACACATCGCGCAGCAGCCCGGGACGGTCGTTGGCCCGCACCACCACATCGACCGCATAAGAGCGCTCGCGGACAGCACCCGGGCGCACCGGCTGGCCCCAATCGGTATCGAGCACGCGTTCAGGCGCCTTGCGCACCATCTGCGCGAAGGTGGCGCAATTGGCGCGATGCACCGACACCCCGCGCCCTTTGGTGACGAAGCCGCGAATCCGATCCGGCGGCACCGGCCGGCAGCAGCGCGCCAGCTGCGTGAGCAGCAGGTCCACGCCCACCACCAGCACGCCGTCATTGTCGGGCCGGCTGCGGGCGCGGGCGCGCTCTGCGGCGGCGGCCAGGACGGCGGGCAATGCAGCGTCACCGGCCGCTGCATCGAGGCTTGCCGCCACTGGGCCACGCACCGCTTCTTCCAACTGACGCGGGCCGATCTCCTCGCGTGCAACCGCGACGAACATCGCCTGCACATCGGGCTGCGACAAGCGCCCCGAGAGCTCATCGAAAGACAGCGACGTGCGGCCCTCACGGGCCATCACCCGCTCGACCTTCTCGCGCCCGCTCGCCACATCGCGCGCCAGCTCGAGCGCGTTGAACCACTGGCGCACCTTGGTGCGCGCCCGCGGCGAGCGCACATACCCCAGCTGCGGGTTGAGCCAGTCGCGCGACGGCCCCTCGGCGCCGCTGCCCGGCCGCGCGGTGATGATCTCCACCGTCTGCCCGTTGGCCAGCGCGGTGTTCAGCGGCACCAGATGGCCATCAATCCGCGCGCCGCGGCAGCGATGGCCCAGGGTGCTGTGCACGTGATAGGCGAAATCGACCGGCGTGGCGCCCCGCGGCAGCTCGATCACGCGGGCCTGCGGCGTCATCACGTAAATACGGACGTGATCTTCGTGGACCAGATCTGGCACGGTCTGCCCACCGGCCAGCACCGGCGCCCCGAGCTGCTCGCCGACCTCGCGCTGCCAGGCCAGCAGCTGGCGCACCCAGGCAATGCGCTGCTCCTGCGCCACATCGGCACGCGGCGAGCCGGCCACGCCGGTGGCGCGCTCCTTGTAGCGCCAGTGCGAGGCCACCCCGTACTCGGCAAACTGGTGCATCTCGCGGGTACGAATCTGCACTTCCAGCGCCTTGCCGTCTTCGGCCAGCACCACGGTATGCAGCGACTGGTAGCCGTTCGGCTTGGGCCGTGCAATGTAGTCGTCGAAATCTTCATGCAGCGCCGACCAGCGCGAATGAATGAGTGCCAGCGCCGAATAACACTCGCGGACATCGTCGACGATCACCCGCAGCCCACGCAGGTCGCGGATGTCATCGAGCGCCAGGCGTTTGCTGCGCATCTTGTTCCAGATGCTGTAGATGTGTTTTGGCCGCCCGCTCACTTCGGCGTTCAGGCCGGCCGAGCGCAGCAGTTCACGCAGATCATGGGTGGTGCGCGCGACGAAGTCTTCGCGTTCGTGGCGCTTTTCTTCGAGCTGACGGGCCAGCGAACGGTAGGTGTCGCCCGCCATGAACCGGAACGCGAGATCTTCGAGCTCCCATTTCAGCTGCCAGAGCCCCAGCCGATTGGCCAGGGGCGCCAGCACTTCCAGGCTTTCTTCGCACACCGCCGCCGACGGCGCCGACTTGTTGAGCGCGTGCCAGCGCAGCGTCTGCAGGCGCGACGACAAACGCAGAATCACCACCCGGATATCGAGCGCCATCGCCATCAGCATGCGGCGCAGGGTCTCCAGCTGCTCGCCGTCGATCCCGCGCCCGCCCGGCCTGGCGGTGCTGGGCCGATGCAGCTCGCGCAGCTTGAGCGCCTGACGCATGCCGTCGACCAGCGTGGCCACCGCTGGCCCGAAGCGCTGGCGCACCCTCTCCAGAGGAATGGCCGCGCCACCGCCGAACAAGGCCGCCGCCACGCAGGTCGGCTCGTCGGCCTGCACTTCGCGCAGGATCGCCAGCGTGCCTTCGGCATGACCGAGCACGCCCTCACCGCTGCGGCCGCTCTCGCCCGGGCAGCACTGTGCCAGCAG
>JAYVOV010000498.1:0-4439 GCA_043757735.1 Burkholderiaceae bacterium | reverse complement strand
TGGCTGTCGAGGTGTCGTGCTAGCCTCGAGATTCACTTAAAAAAACAGGCGGAAACGCACATGAACCACCTCTTGAAAACGGGCGCGCTGCTGGCGTGCGCATTCGCCATGACGCTGACTGCTTCGGCGTCGGCACAAACCGCCGCGGCATCGGCGCAGACTTTCCCGCAAAAGCCGATCAAATGGATCGTGCCCTTCCCGCCGGGTGGCCCGACCGACTCCTTCTCGCGGCCCGTGGCGCACAAGCTCTCCGAAATCCTTGGTCAACCGGTGGTGGTCGAGAACGTGCCGGGGGCCGGCGCCTCGATCGGCATGGACCGGGTCGCGAAATCGGCCCCCGACGGCTACACCATCGGGCTCGCATCCACCGGCACGCACGCAATCAATCCCCATCTCTACGGCGCGCGTCTGCCCCACGACACCTCGCGGGACTTCACCGCGCTCACCCTGGGCAACCGGTATGTGAACGTGCTGGTCGTCAATCCCAAGCTGGGCATCAACACGGTGGCTGAACTGATCGCCTATGCCAAAGCGAATCCCGGCAAGGTCACCTTCGGCTCAGCGGGCAACGGCTCGTCCAATCATCTGTCCGGCGAAACTCTGCGCTTCGTGACCGGTGCGCCGATGCAGCACATTCCATATCGGGGCAGCGCGCCGGCACTGGCCGATGTAATCGCGGGCAACATCACCTTCATGTTCGACATCCCGGTGACGTCGATGCCGATGGTCAAAGCAGGGCGGGTCAAAGCCCTGGCGGTATCCGGCGATCGCCGCTCGCCCTACGTGCCCGATGTACCTTCGATGTCCGAAGCGGGGGTCAAGGGCTTCAACGATGTCGGCAGTGATCTCTGGATGGGCATCGTCGGACCGGCGGGCATTCCGAAGCCGATCGTGGCCCGCTTGAACGAGGCCCTGATCCAGGCGCTTCGTTCGCTCGAGGTTCGCGAACGGGTGGCGGCCCAGGGCTTCGAGCTCTGGACCAGCACGCCGGAAGAATTTGCCCGCGTGATCAAGGCTGACCGCGACCGCTGGGGCAAACTCGTCAGGGCGTCCGGAGCCAAGATCGACTGAGGAGTATTGCCGTGGAAATGACCTCACCTTCCCAGCTCCCGCAATCGGCCTCGCCGGTGCCCGATTCGCGCGGCATCAACCTGTACCAGGCCGACCCGATGGCGGCAGCCTTGTTCGCGGCCTACCTGCCGACGCGTCTGATGGCGCATCTGGCGCCGCACTTCGATCGCCTCGGCGCCCTGGCCGGTGGCCACCTCGACGAGCTCGCCCTGGTGGCCGACAAAAACCCGCCCACCTTGTCGGTGCGCAGCCGCCGGGGCCTGGACGAGTCACGGGTCGACAAACACCCGGCTTATGTCGAGATGGAGCGCCTGGGTTTCAGCGAGTTCGGCCTGGCGGCGTTGTCGCATCGGGGTGGCGTGCTCGGCTGGCCCGAGCCCATGCCACCGGCGGCCAAGTACGCGCTCACCTATCTGTTCGTGCAGGCCGAGTTCGGGCTCTGCTGTCCAATCAGCATGACCGATTCACTGGCGCGCACGCTGCGCAAGTTCGGCGCGCCGGGTCTCGTGGAACGCTACGTGCCCCTGCTCACCTCGCTGGACTTCGACCAACTGCAGCAGGGTGCAATGTTCATGACCGAGCAGGGTGCTGGGTCAGACGTGGGCGCCACCACCACGCTGGCCAGCCCGCAGGCCGATGGCAGCTGGCAGCTCACCGGCGAAAAATGGTTCTGCTCGAACGCCGATGCCGGCCTGGCGATGGTGCTGGCGCGCAGCGAAGACAAGCCGGGGCTGGCGGGCATTTCGTTGTTCCTGCTGCCGCGCGAGCTTGCCGACGGCACGCACAACCGCTATCGCATCCTGCGCCTCAAGGACAAGCTGGGCACCCGATCGATGGCCAGCGGCGAGATCCGGCTGGAAGGCGCGCAGGCCTGGCTGGTCGGCGAGCGCGGCCGCGGTTTCAAGCACATGGCCGACATGATCAACAATTCGCGCCTGTCCAACGGCGTGCGGGCGGCCGGGCTGATGCGCCGTGCCGTGACCGAGGCGCTGCATGGCGCCCGCAACCGGGTGGCTTTCGGCAAAGCGCTGGTCGAGCTGCCGCTGATGCAGCGCCAGCTGCTCAAGATGCTGGTGCATGCCGAGCAGGCGCGCACCATGGTCTTTCAGACGGCGCGGGCCCTCGAGCAGGCTGATCGCGGCGGTGTTGCCGCTGCGCCGGCGCTGGCACGCATCCTCACGCCGCTCATCAAGTTCCGCGCCTGCCGCGATGCCCGCAAGGTGACCGGCGACGCGATGGAAGTGCGCGGCGGTTGCGGCTACATCGAAGAGTGGAGCGACCCGCGCCTGCTGCGCGATGCGCACCTGGGCTCGATCTGGGAGGGCACCAGCAACATCGTTGCACTCGATGTGCTGCGCGCCATCCAGCGCGAAAATGCTCTGCCGGCCCTGCGCGCCCATGTCGATCATCTGCTGGGCGACGGCCTGCCGGCCGCTGCCGCAGTGCTGCCTGTGCAGCACTTGGCCATCGAACGCAGCTTCGCGTTCGCCGCCCAGGTGGCCGCGCGGGACAGCTCCCATCTGGCGCGTCAGGCGGCCTCCGCGCTGTATCACGTGGTGACGATGGCTGGGCTGCGCTGGGAGGCCGCGCAGCCTGGACTGAAGGCGCGTTCCCTGCTGGCCGATCTGGTCCTGACCCATCGCCTGGCGCCCCGCGATCCGCTTGCGGACCACGGCGCCGAGAGCGATGCCCGCTTTCTCGAACTGCTGAAGTGAATGGAAAGCCCCCACATGATTTCTGGTCCTCTGCCGCCACCGCTGGCTGGCATCCGCGTGCTCGATCTCTCCGCAGTCTATTCAGGCCCGATGGCCGCTGCCCTGCTCTCCGATCAAGGCGCCGATGTCATCAAGGTCGAAAGCCCGGGTGGCGACATCTGTCGGCGAATCGGCCCGGCCAAGGGCGACATTTCGGCCACCTTCGTCGCCATGAACCGCGGCAAACGTTCCATCGTGCTCGATTTGAAATCGGCCGGTGGCCGCGAGGTCCTGCGCGACCTGATCGAGCGCACCGATGTGCTGATGGAAAACTTCCGGCCGGGTGTTCTTGCCAAGCTCGGTTTTGATCGCGATACGCTGTCGCAGATCAATCCGCGGCTTATTTATCTGTCGATCACCGGCTTCGGACAAGATGGCCCCTACACCGATGCGCGGGTCTATGACGCGGTGATCCAGGCGGTCTCGGGCATGTGTGCCTCGCACCTCGAAAAGCCGGGCGGCGAGCCCGGCCTGGTCGCCACCACCCTCTGCGACAAGCTCACTTCGCTGACCGCTGCACAGGCGGTGACCGCGGCGCTGCTCGCGCGTGAACGCGATGGCCACGGGCGTGTGATCGAGCTTTCCATGCTCGACGCGGCGCTTGCCTTCCAGTGGCCCGATGCAATGTACAACCACATGTGGCTGGACGACGCGCCGGCCGCATTTCCCGAGGCCGGCGGCACGCTGCGGCCTTACAAGACGCGCGACGGTTACGTCGCGACGATGACCCCGCAGCAGGACGAGTTCGACGCCTTGTGCAGCGGCCTTGGCATGCCGGAGCTGGCCCGCGACCCACGCTTCGCCACAACCCAGACGCGCTCGCGCCATGCCAGCGAGGCTCGCGCAGCGCTCGAGCCGCTGTTCGCGGCGCATGACACTGACGTGCTGGTCGCGCGTCTGCTCGAGGCCGATGCGCCGGTCGGGAAAGTCAACCGCAAACCCGAGGTGATCAACGATCCCCAGGTGGTGCACAACCGGGCGCTGGTCGAGATCGATCACGGCCCGCTGGGCCGGGTGCGGGTGGCGCGGGCGGCTGCGCGTTTCGGCGAGGGCGATGCGCCCGCCCTGCGGCCGGCTGCTCATCTGGGCGAACACGGCGAAGAAGTTCTGCGCGAGCTGGGCTATGACGATGCCCGCATCGAAGCGCTGAAGGCGGGTTCGATATTGCGGATGCCGCAGATCTAGGATTCAACTCCGCCAGCGTCCTTGAGTCGGTCAGCCGGGTGATGCGATCATCAGGTTGTGATTTTGCTTCAACACCCCCGGAGACCCCGATGATCGGTTATGTAACTCTCGGCACCAATGACCTTTCCCGTGCTACCGCCTTCTACGATGCCCGGTTCGCAGAGATGGGCGCCAGGCGCTTGTGGGATACCGATCGCGGCATCGGTTGGGGCACGGCCATGGACACGGCCAGCCTGGGCCTGCTCAAGCCTTTTGATGGCGAGCCGGATGGCAACAAGCTTTGCTTTTTTCACTTCGGCTGAACGGAGAAGAAACTGCCATGAGACCCGCTACCGATGCCGTCACCGCACCCTCTGTCTGTCCGCTCGACTGCCCGGATACCTGCAGCCTTTCGGTGACCATCGCCGACGGGAAGATCAGCGCAGTACG
>JAYVOV010000497.1:0-4443 GCA_043757735.1 Burkholderiaceae bacterium | reverse complement strand
GCCGCTGAAGGCCGCCGGCGTCGATGTGTCGCGGCTCACCGTCGTGCCCTTCAAGTCTTCAGCCGAGTCGCTGACCGCGCTGATGGGTGGTCATATTTCGATCGTCTCGGCATCGGCCCCCAACGTGACGATACCGCTCGCGGCAGGCCGGATCCGCGTGCTGGCCAGTGCGTCGGGATCGCGGCTCACCGGACCTCTGGCAAGGGTGCCGACCTGGCGCGAGCTTGGCGTCGATGCCGTCTATGCATCGGCGCAGGGACTGCTTGCACCCAAGGCCCTCGCGCCCGAGGTGCTGGCCTTCTGGGAGAACAGCCTGCGCACGCTGTCTGACAGCGAAGAGTGGCGCGCTTTTCTGGCGCGACAGAACTGGCGACCCCTGTTTATGGGCTCGGCCGAGATGAAGCACTTTCTGGATTCGGAGACCGAGGTGGCGCGCGGCGTGCTCAAGGGCATTGGACTGCTGAAGTGAGGCGCTCAGGCTGGCAGCCCTGGTCTGTCATCGCTCGGTTGGCGTGAAGACGGTGGCTGAGCTCGCCGCCAAGGCCAAGGCGAACAAACTCAGCTATGCATCCGGCGGCGTGGGTGTGCCCGGCGGCCTGCTGGCCGGCCCGACCGTGCTGCCGCATATAAGGTCGGGCAGATTGGTCGCACTGGCGGTCTCGGGCAACGCCCGCCCGCCGACGCGACACGTGTGCTGGCGGCCGATTCCCGCAAGTGGGGCGCGGTGGCCCGGCGGATCAGTCTGGGTCTAAATTGAATCAAGGACAAAACGATGGCCATCAAAGCATTGACCTTCGACACCGGCGGCACGGTGCTCGACTGGCATGGCGGGCTCGTGAAAGCCTTCGCCCGGGTGGCTGCACGCCATGGTATGCAAGGCGACTGGCCCTCGCTCGCCAATGACTGGCGCCGGCGCACAATGAAAGGCATCGTCGGCCAGCGGCTGCCCGACTTTCACATGGACGACGTCCACCGGCGTACGCTCGACGAAACCCTGACCAGCTTCGGACTCGACACCTTCAGCACGGCCGATCGCCTTGAACTCTGGCACAACCGCATCACCTGGGACGCGATCATTTCCTGCGAAATGATCGGCGTCTATAAACCACACGCCGAGGCCTATCAGCCAGCCGCCCGCCATCGAAGAAGGATTCGAGGGCTTGCGCGACCGAGTTCTTGAAAGGCTGTAGATGAGCTGCAGCGAGATGCTCCCGTTCAGAATGAGCAGATTCGGCAGCGACTTCTCGTCCGTCCACCGAATGAAATTGCGCATGACGGTTCTGTCATAGGGGTGTGCCGGGCGAGTGGTGCTCCTGCCTGCTCAGATCGATCGGTGCACTTTCGTACGCAACCCCTTTTTCAGCGAAGCAAAGCCGCACCGGTCGCGCGGCGCTCGCAAGACCGCCGTGAACGCGTTTCACGAGAATCCTGGGCGTTGCATGAGTTGCGCAAGGCTACACCGATCAGTGCGCCACGCCGGTGTCGCGCCATGCACCGCGTCGACGACGTTTGCTGGTTGAGATCGATGTCACGCGACGATTGTCCAGCCCGAAACCGGACCCGGAAATCCCGCGCCGCGTGGCTCCCCGAGAGCCAATCCGCCATCGTGTAGGTCCATCCGCAACGCCCCTTTCCGGAGAATCCGACCATGCCCGACACGGCACCGGCATCCGCCATCCGGCCCGAACAGGATTACCTGCGTTTCCTGGCCGAAGGCCGCTTCATGATCCAGCGCAGCCGCGCCAGCGGCCGCCCTGTTTTCTACCCACGGGTGGCCGAGCCGCGCACCGGCGCCACCGATCTCGAATGGGTGCAGGCCGCCGGCACCGGCACCGTCTACGCCACCAGCGTGATGCGCCAGCGCCCGCCCGCGGCCGCCTACACCTGGCGCTGATTGGATGGACCTGGCGGTGCACGCCAGCTTGAAGGCCTTGAAGCAGGCCAATCTCACCCCGGCCGATGTCGATGGCCTGTTCGTGGGGCTGCCATCGGACTACCTCTCCGGCTTGTCCCTATCCGAATACCTGGGCATTCATCCCAAGCTCACCGACAACAACCGCACCGGTGGATCAGCGTTTCTCACCCATGTGTTCTGGGCGGCCACCGCACTGGCCACCGGCCAATGCAAGGTGGCGCTGATTGCCTATGGCAGCAATCAGCGCAGCGCCTCGGGCAAGCTGGTGAGCTCGCTGAAGCTACCGTACTTCGAAGGTCTCTACAAACCGATCATGCCGGTGGCGGCCTATGCGCTGGCGGCCTCGAGGCACATGTACCAGTACGGCACCACGCCCGAGCAGCTGGCTGCGGTGGCGGTGTCGGCGCGGCAGTGGGCGCAGCGCAATCCCGATGCCTTCATGCGCGATCCGCTCAGCATTGCCGACGTGCTGGGCGCGCGCCGGGTGGCCGATCCGCTGGGCGTGCGCGACTGCTGCCTGGTGACCGATGGCGCGGCCGCCATCGTGATGACGCGCGCCGACCGGGCGCCTGACCACGCGAAAAATCCGATCTACGTGCTGGGCGCAGCGGCCGCCACCTCGCACATGAACATCAGCGCGATGGCCGACCTCACGGTGAGCGCCGCCGCCGAGTCCGGGCCGCGCGCCTTCGCACAAGCGGGCTACGGCCCGAACGACATCGATGTCGTGGAACTCTACGACGCCTTCACCATCAACACGCTGCTGTTCCTGGAAGACCTGGGGTTCTGTCCGAAAGGCGAGGGCGGGCGCTTCGTCGAGGGTGGTCGCATCGCGCCCGGAGGGGCCCTGCCGGTGAACACCAACGGCGGCGGCCTGTCTTGTGTGCACCCCGGCATGTATGGGTTGTTCACAGTGGTGGAGGCGGTGGCGCAGTTGCAGGGCGCGGCCGGCGATCGGCAGGTGCCGGACGCAAAGCTCGCGCTGGCGCATGGCAACGGCGGCGTGTTGTCGAGCCAGGTGACGGCCATCTTGGGAACGCGCGAGACGCTGTAACTGGGAACGCGCGAGACGCTGTAGGAAGCGTGGCGGTTTTCAGTCGTCTGAAATGCGCCAGGTCGGATCCAGCGCCTCGAAGAATCCGTGCAGCATCCGGTAGGTAAGACCCCAAACGATCTCGTCGTGCACGCTGTACCCCGGAAAGGCCTGCGTCCCGCCCGCCACATCCATGTCGCGCCGGGTGGCGGACCTGCCGTGGAACATGTTGTTGACCGAGCCCCAAAGCACCGCGGCCACTTCGTGGTTCGGCTGAAAAGCCGGCAGATCGTGGTCCACCACGAACACGAAAGGCACGATCAGCATGTCGGTGCCGGTGCCGATCGGATTGATGTTCATGTAGTCCAGATGCCCGAGGAGGCGGCCGTGCCGCTCGAGGTCCAGGCCGATCTCTTCTCGCGTTTCGCGCACCGCGGTCGCCGCCAGGTCGGCATCGCCCGGTTCCCAATGGCCGCCTGGAAACGCCATGTGACCCGACCAGAGGTCGCCCGGACGCAGTGCGCGCTTGATGAAAAGCGCTTTGGTTTCACCCTCGTCTTCACGCAGGATCGCAGCGACCGCGGCCTGGCGCGAAAACTGTCGGGTGTCGAGCACGACCGGCTGGTGTTCGCGAAGGCGCTGTTCGATGCGGGCGACGGAAAGCAGGGGCATGCGGATATTCTAGGGCTTAGCTTCACGCGCGGCAGGAATTGGAACGGCGAACACCCGGTCCTTCAGGCGCGCGCTATTTAATGACCGACCGAGACAGCGAAAGGGAAGACGGAAATGGAATTCGATGAGGTCGTTCAGGGGCGCCGGAGCATTCGCGGATACCTGAATAAGCCGGTCCCGAAGGCGCTGGTCCGAGAAGTCCTCGCGCTTGCCATGCGCGCGCCGACATCGCTCAATACCCAGCCCTGGAATTTTTATGTGGTTGCCGGCGATGTGCTTGATCGGATCCGCAAGGGCAACGTCGAACGCAACGTCGCGGGCGTGCCCCATTCGCGCGAATTCCGCATGGGCCCGGGCTATGAAGGTGCGCACCGTGAGCGGCAGATCGGGGTTGCAAAACAACTCTTCACCGCGATGGGCATCGAACGCGACAACAAGGAAAAACGGCAGGACTGGGTGTTGCGCGGGTTCCGTCAGTTCGACGCGCCGGTTGCGATCGTCGTGACCTATGACCGCTCGATTCACGGCAGCGACATCGCCCCCTTCGACTGCGGCGGCGTGGTCAACTGCATCGTCAATGCGGCCTGGTCGCGCGGGCTCGGCACGGTCATCAACAGCCAGGGCATCATGCAGTCGCCCGTTGTGCGCGCAGAGGCGAACATCCCTGACGACCAGGTGATCCAGACCTGCATTGCCATGGGCTGGCCGGACCATACCTTCCCTGCGAACGCTGTTGTTTCGCATAGAAAATCAGTGGACGAAGCAGCGGTGTTTGCTGGCTTCGATGATTGACCGACCGTCTCGCGTTTTCTGACGCAGTGGC
>JAYVOV010000496.1:0-4453 GCA_043757735.1 Burkholderiaceae bacterium | reverse complement strand
TGGTCGGTCGCAAATACGAAAACGAAGGCATTGCGCGTAACGGCGCGAAGATGGTGACCGCCGTGTCCTGCGCGCAGGTGCCAAAGTTGACCATCATCATCGGTGGCAGTTTTGGTGCCGGCAACTACGGTATGTGTGGCCGCGCGTTCGCGCCGCGATTCCTCTGGATGTGGCCCAACGCACGCATCAGCGTGATGGGCGGCGAGCAGGCGGCCGCGGTGCTGGGCACCGTCCGTCGCGACGGCATCCAGGCGCGCGGCGGGCACTGGAGTGCAGAAGAAGAAGAAGCCTTCAAAGCGCCGATTCGCGCGCAATACGAAACGCAGGGCCATCCCTACTTCGCGACCGCGCGGCTGTGGGACGACGGCATCATCGACCCGGCCGACACCCGCACCGTGCTGGGACTGGGATTGTCCGCCGCGATGAATGCGCCGATCCCCGAGACTAAATTCGGCGTTTTCCGCATTTAGGCGGCTGGCCGCAAACCCCCGATCAATGCAGCCCCGTACACCACCTGTCGTGTTCAAGAACCCAGAACACCCCCTGTCACTGCCGGACACCCCATGAGTGATCAGACGATCGAAACCGACAAAGAAGACGAGTGAGGCAAGCATGTTCAGCAAGATTCTGATCGCCAATCGCGGCGAAATCGCCTGCCGCGTCGCGGCCACCGCGCACCGCATGGGCCTGCGCACCGTTGCCGTCTATTCGGATGCCGACGCCCGTGCCCGCC
The DNA here is from genome assembly GCA_043757735.1 of Burkholderiaceae bacterium. Taxonomy (GTDB): domain Bacteria; phylum Pseudomonadota; class Gammaproteobacteria; order Burkholderiales; family Burkholderiaceae_E; genus Quisquiliibacterium. Next base: position 3,720 of record JAYVOV010000496.1, on the reverse strand, counting down.
ATGTCGCCGACTGCGACGAGGCCTATCGCCTGGGCCCCGCACCGGCGCGGGAGTCCTACCTGCGCGGCGATGAAATCATCCGCATCGCACTGGCCAGTGGCGCGCAGGCCATCCATCCGGGCTACGGCTTTTTGTCCGAGAACGAAGGCTTCGCCAGGGCAGTGGCTGACGCCGGCCTGGTCTTCATCGGGCCGCCCGCTCCGGCGATCGCGGCGATGGGCAGCAAGTCGGCGGCCAAGACGCTGATGGAGAAAGCCAACGTGCCGCTGGTGCCCGGGTATCACGGCGACAACCAGGATCCGGCCTACCTCAAGGGCCAGGCCGACGCGATCGGCTATCCGGTGCTGATCAAGGCCAGCGCCGGCGGCGGCGGCAAAGGCATGCGGATCGTCCAAAGCAGTGCCGAATTCGACGCCATGCTGGCCTCGTGCAAGCGCGAAGCCAAGAGCGCGTTCAGCGATGACGCCGTGCTCATCGAACGCTATTTGCTGCGCCCGCGCCACATCGAAATCCAGGTTTTCGGCGACACGCACGGCAACTGTGTCTACCTGTTCGAGCGCGATTGTTCGGTGCAGCGTCGCCACCAGAAGGTGATCGAAGAAGCGCCGGCGCCCGGCATGACCGAAGCACGGCGCCGCGCCATGGGCGAGGCTGCCGTGGCGGCGGCGCGCGCGGTCGACTATGTCGGCGCTGGCACGGTGGAGTTCATCGCCGAACCTGACGGCCGCTTTTTCTTCATGGAGATGAATACTCGCCTTCAAGTCGAGCACCCGGTCACCGAAATGATCACCGGCCACGACCTGGTCGAATGGCAGCTGCGGGTCGCTGCCGGCGAACCGCTGCCGGTCGCGCAGGCGTCGTTGCGCATCGACGGCCACTCGATCGAGGTTCGTGTCTACGCCGAGAACGCCGACAAGGGCTTTCTACCCTCTACCGGCCAATTGCGCCATCTGCGAACCCCGTCGGCGGTCAGTTTCGCCCGCGACGCCGGCGGTCTGGCCAAAGCGCCGGTTCGGATCGACAGCGGCGTGCGCGAAGGCGACACCATCTCACCCTACTACGACCCGATGATCGCCAAACTGATCACCTGGGGCACCGACCGGGCGCAGGCCCTCTCGCGCATGCAAGCCGCACTCGGCGACTTCGAAGTGGTGGGTCTGCACACCAATGTGGCATTCCTGCGCCGGCTGATGCGCTGCGATTCGTTCGCCAATGCCGATCTCGACACCGGCCTGATCGAACGTGAACGAAATGTGCTGCAGCCGGGCGCACGCACCCCCGGCGCGCGTGATCTCGCGCTGGCCAGCGGTCTGATTCTGGCGCTCGAGTCGCAGGAAGCCCGAAGGGCCAATGACGCCCGCGATCCCTGGCGCCAGCCCTCCGGCTGGCGGGTCGGTGCGCGCCTTGATCGCGAACTCAGTTTCGTGAGCGCCGGCAGCGTTCTGGCGGTGCGTGCACAATACGCGCCCGGTGGTCACACCATTCACATCGGCGACACTGCGGTCTGCCTGGCCGATCTGCAGTGGCATGAAACCACGCGACGCCTGACCGGACTCGCGGGCAGCGAGGCCTTCGATTGTGGTGCGGTGCTCGACGGCGAGACCATCCACCTGTTCGGCCCTGACGGTCCGATCAGCCTCGGCTACCGCCACGCGCTGGCCGATGCGGGCGCCGCCGTCGACGAAGGCGGCAGCCTGACCGCGCCGATGCCCGGCAAGGTGATTGCGCTGCTGGTGGCCAAGGGGGCCAAGGTCTCACGAGGCCAGGCGCTGGTGGTGATGGAAGCAATGAAAATGGAGCACACGATCGCGGCACCCACCGATGGCGAAGTGATCGATATCCTGTACCAGGTGGGCGACCAGGTCGGCGAAGGCGCCGCGCTGATCGACCTGCGGGCCCTCTGAACGCCGACGCATCGATACGAAGCAGACCGGAAGGATCAGATCATGGAAATCGAATGGACGAGACCGCAGGACGCGGGCTTTCACCCGGCGCGTCTCGGCCGGCTGGCCGACGCGCTGCAGCGCCAGATCGACAGCCATAGACTGCCTGGCGCGGTCGCCATGATCGGACGCCGCGGCCGGGTCGCATGGACCCATTGCGCCGGCGTGCTCGATCCCTCGCACAGGGCGCCGATGCGCCCCGACGCTCTGTTTCGCATCTATTCGATGACCAAGCCGATCGTCTCGATGGCCATCATGATGCTGGTCGAAGAAGGGCGGCTTGCACTCGCCGATCCGCTCGAAAAATTCGTGCCGGCCTTCGGGTCGGTGAAGGTCTCGGTGCCGACCGGTGACGAGCATCGGCTCGAGCCGCTGCAGCGCCCGATCACCGTGCAGGATCTGCTGCGTCACACCGCCGGCCTCACCTACGACTTCGTCGGCAATCTGGAGGTGCATCGGCTGTACGCACGCGCCAGGCTCGCCGACCGCTCGCTCGACAACGCCGCGCAGATCGCGCGTCTGGCCACTCTGCCCCTGGCCCATCAGCCGGGCGCGCGATGGGAATACAGCCGCGCCACCGATGTCCTCGGGCGCCTCATCGAGATCGTCAGCGGCAGATCGCTGGGCGAGTTCCTGACGCAGTGCGTCCTCGGGCCGCTCGGCATGATCGACACCGCCTTCCACGTTGCACCTGAAAATCGCCACCGTGTCGCCGAGCCGCACAAGCAGGATCCCGACTCCGCCGCCGTGGTCAGCCTGATCGACGTGCTCCAAAAGCCCGCCTTCGAAAGTGGCGGCGGCGGGCTCATTTCAACGATGGCCGACTACACCCGGTTCCTCAAACTGCTGGCCGGCGGCGGCAGGCTGGGCAGCGAACGCCTGATCTCGCGCGACACGCTGGCCTTCATGACGGCAGATCACCTGGGCGGCATTCCCAGCAGCAGCCCGCTGCTGGCGCCCGGGCACGGGTTCGGCCTCGGCTTCGCGGTGCGTACGCAAGCGGGGGTGGCCCCTTTGCCGGGTTCGGTCGGCTCCTACTTCTGGGGTGGCATTGCCGGCACCACGTTCTGGGTCGATCCGGTGCGCGAACTCTTCGCGCTGATGATGGTGCAGGCTCCTGGACAGCGTGACGAATACCGGGCCCTGTTCCGAACGATGGTCTATGCCGCACTCGACGACTGACCCCGCCGCCGGGCTGCAGCTGAGCGTCGTGCACCCGGTGAAAGCCGCGCGTGATCACTGGTGCCGCGCACTGAAGGCGCATCTGCCTCATGCCCGGGTGCTCGCCTGGAGCAAGCCCCGTTCGCCCGGCAGTTCCGCCGCCACGCACTTCGGCGTCGGCTGGAAGCCACCGCTCGCTTTTTTTGACGAGCACCCTAATCTCGCCGCGTTTTTCACCGCCGGCGCCGGTGTCGACCATCTGCTCGGACTGCAGGGCCTGCCTGCTCTGCTGCCGATCATCCGGCTGGAAGACGCCGGCATGGCCGACCAGATGTTCGCCTACTGCCTGCATGAAATCCTGCGCCGCGTGACCCGCGCGGGCGAATACGAAGCTCAGCAGCGCGCCGGCTGCTGGCGCGAACTCGCTGCCGTGCCGCCGGCCAGGCTGCGGGTCGGTGTGTTCGGACTGGGCGCCCTGGGTGGCGAACTGGCCCGCCGCCTCGCCGAGCTCGGTTTCGCGGTGAGCGGGTTTGCCCGCAGTCAGCACAGCGTGCCGGGCGTGAACTGCCATCACGGTGCCGGCCAATGGCAGGCATTTCTGGCCACTTGCGACGTC
>JAYVOV010000495.1:0-4477 GCA_043757735.1 Burkholderiaceae bacterium | reverse complement strand
GCAAGCCGATCATCGTGCCGTCGGCGCTGCTGACGGCGGTGGCGTTCGTCGTCTACTGCGTCGCGCCGTCGATGCTCTGGTTCGGCGTCGCCTGCGTGTTGTGGGGCGTGGCTGCCGCGGTCAACGGGGCCGCGCCCGCCGCGTATGCTGCCGACAACGCAAAGCCCGGCATGAACGCGGCAGCGATGTCCGGCTATCGGATGATCTCGGATATCGGCTACGTCGTCGGGCCCATCCTGCTGGGTTTTGTTGTCGACTGGCGAGGGGCCGAAGCTGGCCTGCTGTTCGCGGCCGTCCTGGTCGGCACGACGGGCCTGCTGTTTGCGCGTTTTGCGCCGGAGAAGTGGCCGCGTCATTAGCAAGAACCGCCAACGAATGAAATACCGTCGCGCTGCCTGCCCGATATCATTGAGGATCTTGTGATCTTCGAGGAGCAGCGCATGACTGAGCAGACCAAATCGCATTTTGAAGTGATCGTGATCGGTGCCGGTGTGGCGGGGATCTATCAGATCCAGCGTCTGGCTGCCCTGGGAATCGATGCGACGGTGCTCGACGCGGCTGCCGACCTCGGCGGCACCTGGTACTGGAACCGTTATCCGGGGGCAAGGTTCGATTCCGAGAGCTACACCTATGGCTATTCGTTCTCCAAAGAGCTGCTGAACGAGTGGCACTGGAAAGAGCGGTTTTCCAGTCAGCCCGAAAACCTTCGCTACCTGAACTACGTTGCCGACAAGTTCGATCTGCGCAAGCACATGCAGTTCAATTGCAGGGTGCAGTCGGCGCACTTCGACGAATCTGCGAGCGAGTGGCGCCTGACCCTCGATAACGGCCGGCAGCTGAGCTGCCGCTTCCTGGTGCTGGCGCTCGGCCTGCTGTCGGCGCCGACGCTGCCGCGCATCGACGGCATGGCGTCGTTCAAGGGCCCGTCGTTTCACACCTTCAACTGGCCCCACGAAGGGATCGACCTGACCGGCAAGAAGGTTGCCATCATGGGCACCGGCGCCACCGCCATCCAGGTGATTGCCGAGATCGCCGACAAGGTGGGCGATCTGACGGTCTTCCAGCGGCGGCCCAACTGGAGCGCGCCCCTGAACAACAGCCCCATCTCGGATCAAGAGATGGCCGACATCCGGTCGCGTTACGACGAGATCCTCGCCACTTGCGCCCGCACCCCTGGCGGTTTCGTGCACGAACCCGACCGGCGTGGTTTCTTCGAGGTCTCACGCGAGGAGCGGCTGGCGCTGTGGAACCGGCTCTACGACGAACCCGGATTCGGCATCTGGCTGAGCAACTTCCGCGAGATCTTCACCGACGAAGCGGCCAATGCCGAATTCTCGGCGTACATCGCCGACCGGATTCGCCAGCGCGTGAATGACCCGCTGATCGCCGAGAAGCTGATCCCCAGAGATCACGGTTTTGGCGTGCAGCGGGTGCCGCTGGAGACCCACTACTTCGAGGCCTACAACCGCAGCAACGTTCACCTGGTTGACATCAATGAGACGCCGATCGCGCGGGTGACCGAGACCGGTCTTGAAACGACCGACGCCCATCGCGATTTCGACATCATCATCTATGCCACCGGATTCGACGCGATCACCGGGGCGTTCGATCAGATCGACATTCGGGGGGTGGGCGGCGAGAAGCTGAGCGAGAAGTGGCAGGACGGCCCTTCCACCTTTCTCGGCATGCTGATCCACGGATTCCCCAACCTGCTGATGCCCAGCGGGCCGCAAAGCGCGTCGGCCACCACCAACTTCCCGCGCGGCATCGAAACCGGCGTCAACTGGTGCACGAATCTGCTGCAGCACGTCTGGCAGCATGGCTACGTGCGTGCCGATGCGAGCCTTCAGGCCGAGGCACTCTGGAGCGCCAAGGTCACCAAGATGTATTCCGCGGTGCTCATGCGCAAGGCTAAATCCTGGTTCACCGGGTACAACTCGAATGTTGCCGGTCACGAGCACGGCAAACCGCGCTACATGGTCTACAACGGCGGCGCGCCGAAGTACGTCTCGGAGATCAACGAAGTCGCTGCGAAAGGGTATGAAGGGATCGCTTTTACTTCTGGGGCGGGCACTTCAAAAAACCAGCCAACCCTCGGCGCCGGCAGGACTCTCGCTTAACCGACAGATCGTGCTGCAGCGCCGGCCCGCCTGCGTCCATGACCAGTCGCCTGCGTCCATGACCAGTCGCCTGCGTTCATGACCAGACGCCTGCGTTCATGACCAGACGCCTGCGTCTGAGGTCGTGTTCGCGGCGAACACTGGCTGCGTCGTGTTCGTGGCGGAACTGTACCTTGATCAACTTGCCGGATCAGCTGTGCGGGCCTATCCTGACTCAGCCGATCGCGCCGTAGCTCAGGAGATTGCCATGACGCTCAAGTCCCCTCGTTTTGTAAATGAACCCGATCTCAAGCGGGTCGATAACGGGCAGTTGGTGCTCAAGAAGGGCGCCAAGGGCCGGCATGTTCATCTGGTGCAGATGGCGCTTGTCGATCTGGGGTTCCCGATGCCGGTTTCTTCGAAAAGTGCCGGCTTCAGCCCTGACGGCGACTACGGCAACGAGACGACCGAAGTCGTCCGAAAATTTCAGAAGTCGATCGCCGGATTGGTGCCCGATGGTCTGATCGGCCCGCTGACGCTGCGTGCAATCGATCAGCGTGTCCCAGGCTTCACCCACCGGATTGGCCTGCACTTTCGGGCGATCGCGCTCACCCAGGTCACCTTCAACAAGATCCTCAGTTCGGCGCAGGCAGTCTATGCGCAGTATGGGATTCGAATCGACATGATGAATGGCGAATCCCTGGCCTTCACGCCGGCGGATCAAACGCGGTTCGAGAAGGTCAACCAGGACTGCAAATGGGATCTGTCGGTGGGCGAGTTCAATGAGCTCCATGCAAGGGGCAGCTTCGCGCCCGCCACTGAGGTGCTGGTTTATTTCGTCAAGTCGTTCAAGGAGCAATTGAACGGCTGCGGCGGGCATTCTAAGGGGCGGCCGGCCTGCACGGTGGCCGAGACGGGCACTCGCTGGACGGTGGCCCATGAACTGGGACATGTCCTGCTGGGCGCGACCTTCGCACCGGTGCATGTCAACGACACACGCAATCTGATGAATACCACCACCACGACGATCGTCGGCACGCCGACGCTGACGGTTGCGCAGTTGGCCCGGATTCGCGCGAGTTTCGTCTGTCGTGCGCTTTGACCGGTCAGAACCGAGCCGCATCGATCGCCGGCGCGGGCCGGATTCAACTCCGGCAGGCTCCTGAACTTTACTGCGAGTCTGCGCTGAAAAAGGGTGCATAAAATGATCGAACCTTCACGGCTCGCGCCGCTCGCCGGCCCCCAGGTCTGGTACGGCTCAGACATGACGGCCAGAAACGACTGGATCAGGCCGCTCAGCCCGACCGAGATCGCCGAACTCGAGGCCGCCGTGACAAGGCTCGATGCGACCGGCATCGACATCGCGGCGATCGGGCCGCAGCATCTGCAGTCGCCCGGCTTGCAGCCGCTGGTGGAAGAAATCCGCGCCGCTGTTCTGCGTGGCCGCGGCTTTCTGCTGGTGCGCGGTGTTCCCGTGCAGCACTGGAGCGTGCGCCAGTGCGCGATTGCCTATTTCGGTCTGGGCACGCTGCTCGGCGAGCCGGTGTCGCAGAACGCAATGGGTCACATCCTGGGCCATGTGAAGGACATCGGTGCAGACTACGCGCGGCCCGAGCATCGTGGTTACCAGACATCGGCGCGGCTGCCGTACCACTGCGACTCTTCCGACATCGTGGGGCTGCTCTGCCTGAAACCTTCCAAGGCGGGTGGCAAGTCGAGCCTGGTCAGCAGCTGGGCCCTGTTCAACGAGATGCTGAGACAACATCCCGACCTGCTGAGTGAACTGCTGAAACCGGCCTGCCGTGATCGCCGCGGCGAAGTGCCCGAGGGCGCGCAACCGTGGTATGCGGTGCCGGTGTTCAACCCGACGCCCGATGGCGGGATGGTCGCAACCTACGTGCGTAGTGCCATGCAGAAAGCGCAGCGCTTTCCCGAGGTAGCGCGACTGACGCCGCAGTTGAACGCCGCCTGCGACGCGCTCGATGCACTGGCCGACGATCCCGCGATTCACCTGGACATGGACTTCCGCCCGGGCGACATGCAGTTTGTGAGCAACCACTGGATCATGCATTCGCGCACCGCGTATGAAGATTTTGCCGAGCCCGAGAACCGCCGCCATCTGTTCCGGCTCTGGCTGGCCTGTGCCGACGGGCCGATCTTGCCCGAGGTTTATGTCCGCGCCTGGCAGGGCGCGACGGCCGAGGGTCGGCCAGCTGGTATCCGCGTGCCGGGCGTGCCGCTGTCCGCGCCGCTCGACGCAAGCTGGTAGGTCCGGAACTCGGTCCTTGTTCAGCGGCTGGTGATTCTCGACCGTGGGGTCGGGCGCGTGATCATTGCCTGGCTCGTGCTGCACCCCGCGATCCCTGTGCGCCGCGGCA
>JAYVOV010000494.1:0-4483 GCA_043757735.1 Burkholderiaceae bacterium | reverse complement strand
CTGTCGCCACGATGCACGCGGCGAGTTCAAACGCAAGCAGGCGGCGCTCATCGTTCGGGTGGGCGGCCGCGCTGTCGGCACGGGTCGTCAGGTTCCTCTGGCTGCCAAGCCGTTCTGATACCGTTTTTCGCAATGCAAGGAGATTCCATGACAGACCAGCACGCTCAGACTCGCGCGAACCCGGCGGCTCGCGCGAACCCGGCGGACACCGTCTCGGTGCTCATCGGCCGTTTCCAGCCGTTTCACCACGGCCATCAGGCCTTGCTCGAGCGGGCGCTGGCCGAATCCGAGCAGGTGGTTGTGGTGCTGGGTTCGGCGATGCTGGCGCGCAGTCCCAAGAATCCGTTCACCTGGGAGGAGCGTGCCGGCATGATCGCGGCAGCGGCCGGCAGGCGAGCACAGCGCCTGCACTTTCTGCCGGTGCGCGATCACTATGACGACGCCCGCTGGGTGAAAGCGGTGATCGACGGTGTGCACGCGGTCGCCGGACGCGGTGCCGGCATCAAGCTGGTGGGACATGAGAAAGACGCCACCAGCTACTACCTGAACCGTTTCAATGCCTGGCAGCTGGTGCTGGAGTCACGCCAGGCGAATGTCGAAGCGACGCCGATCCGGCGGGTTCTGTTCGGCGGTGCGCCGCCCGCGTCGGCGCTGGCGGTGCTGCGCGAACACCTGCCGGGGCCGGTGCACGAGTACCTGCGGGCCTGGGTCGAACTGCCGTTTCACCGCTCGCTCACCGATGCCTGGCTGAGCATCAAGGCGGAGCGCGAAAAATGGTCGGCCGCGCCCTACCCGCCGGTGTTCGTGACGGTCGATGCGGTAGTGCGGGGCGACGACAAGGTGCTGCTGGTGCGGCGCGCCCGCGAGCCGGGGGCTGGTCTGTGGGCGCTGCCGGGTGGCTTCGTCGAGCAAGATGAACGGCTGCTGCAGGCCGCGATGCGCGAGCTGCGCGAAGAGACGCGCATCGGCGTGCTGCAGGTCACGCTCGAGGACGCGTTCCGCTCGTCCAGGGTGTTCGATCATCCGCAGCGGTCTTTGCGCGGGCGAACCATAACCCATGCGCATCTGTTCGATCTCGGCGCACACACCCCGGATGTGCAGGCCGCCGACGACGCGGCTGACGCCGCATGGGTCTCCATTGCTCGTCTGGAGGCCATGCAAACCGAGCTCTTCGAAGACCACTTCGCGATACTGGACCATTTTTTCGATCTGTCCGGGTCGACGCGTACCTGAGTGGATGGTCAATCGCCACGGCTGGCAGGTAAGCTCCCGTCGCTCTGCAACCTTTCCAACCCTAGTGAGTCCGCCATGCTCTTTTACGATTCCGTCGGTCCCAATCCGCGCGTGGTGCGCATGTTCGCCGCCGAACGCGGCATCGAGCTGCCCAAGACCAACGTCGATCTGCGCGGCGGCGAGAACCGCCAGCCACCCTACCTCGCGAAGAACCCGTCGGGCCAGCTGCCTGCGCTCGAACTCGACAATGGCATGGTGCTGGCCGAGATCACCGCGATCTGCGAATACCTCGACGAGATCGCCAAAGGTGGCACGTCCTTGATCGGCGCCACGGCCGAGGAACGCGCCGAAACCCGCATGTGGGTGCGTCGCATGGATTTGAATATATTCGAGCCGCTGGTCAATGGTTTTCGGTTCTCGCAGGGTCTGAAGCTGTTCACGCCGCGGATCCGCACCATCCCGCACGCCGCTGATGATCTGAAGACGCTCGCCCAGGAAAAGATCACCTGGCTCGACGGCCTGCTGGCCGGCAAACAGTTCATCTGCGGCGATCGGCTCACGCTGGCCGACGTGCTGCTGTTTGGCTTCCTGGACTTCGGCCAGTCGGTCGGCCAGGCGCTCAACCCGGCCAACAAGAACATCGTGGCGCACTTCGAGCGCATGAAGGCCCGGCCGAGCACCGCGGCATAAGACGACACTCGGGTCTGCGCGACGGCGATCTTTTCCGGAAGGCCGCCGCTGCTTCAGATGCTGATACGCCGGATGCGCTCGACGAATTCGGGCGACATGCCCTTCGGACCGAAGAACGCGAGCCAGGGGTTCTTGTCGATGCCTTTGATGCCGAGTTCCTGGAAAGTCGGAATCTCGGGGGCGGCCTTGACGTTGAACGAACTGGCCACGGCCATGACGTTGTAGTAGCTGGCGACGCCGGCGAGGGCAGTGAAGTCCTTCAGCGGATCGCAGCCAGGCGCCTTGAAGCTGAGCGGCACGATCACATGCGAATGGTCGATGGTCAGCATTACCGTCGAGCCGTCGGCGGGTGCTGCCTTGATCTGCTGGGTTGCGATCATGCCGCCAGCGCCCGGATTGTTCTCGACGATCCCCGGCTGAGCGCGCAGCACCTTCAGTTTGTCGGCCATTCGTCGGCCAGTATCCGCGCTACAACGTCGGTGGCACCGCCCGGCGGGAAGCCGACGACGATCCGGACAGTGCCGGTGTAGTCGGCGGCCCGCGCCATGGACGATACAACCAGGGCCGACAGCGCCGCCGTGGCAACTGTGGCAACTGTGGCGACTGTGGCGAGCAGACTTCGGCGAAGCGGTTTCATCGCAGATCTCCTGGGTTTTCAGTTGGTATCCGGGCTGCCGCCGGATGAGACGCGGGAATAGATTTCGACCGGGTGTCTGGCGATGTGCGAGCGGCGGCCAGGCGGTGAGCGGACACCAGTCCGCAGGCCACGTCGGCTGCGTTCGAGGTGGCATTGCGATCCCGCGGATCCGACGCCCGGCCCACGCCGGCCGCCGCCGATCTGGAACAGGCCTTTGTCGAGGCGGCGCATCGGCTGGCTCGTGGTCGCCGCGAGGCTTCGTGCGGTTGGCGTGGCGAACTTGCGACTCACCCGATCCTCGGCGCGCCGGACCTGCGGTCAAGCGGATCATCCACACGTCATCTGTTCAGCCCACCGCGTCCGCGAGCACCAGGTCGGCGCCCTGTTCGGCAATGGCGATGACCACGGCATTGGTGTTGCCAGAAATCACCGCCGGCATCACCGATGCGTCGATCACCCGCAGCCCGCTCAACCCGCTCAGCCCGCAGCCCGCTCAGCCCGCAGCCCGCTCGCGCCATCCGTTCTTGCCGCGCGGTCCGGTCTCCAGCAGCAGCACCTGGTGACAGCCTCCTGGGTGGCCTCGATCAGAATCCGGCCAGCACGATCTTGCCGATCGTCCGGCTGGTTTCGACAGCCGCATGCGCGGCCCGCAGGTTGGCTGCGTTGATCGTGCCCATCGTGGCCCCGTGGGTGCCGCGCACCAGCCCGGCATCGACCAGGGCGGCAGTCTCTGACAGCAGCCGGCCCTGGGCGCCCATGTCGGCGGTTTCAAAGCCGGAGCGGGTGAACATGGCCTCCCAATGCAGCGAGGCGCAGCGTGCCTTGAGCAGCCGAACATCGATGAGTTCCGGATCGTCGATCACGCAGATGCGTCCCTGCGGCGCCACCGATTTTGCGAGTTCGGCAAAATGCAGATGGGTGTGGGTGAGGCTGAAGATGTTCTCGACCCAGCGTATGCCGACTTTCTGCAGTTCCTTTGACAGGGGCTGGCTGTGGTCGATGACAAGGTCCGCACCGAGCGCCTCGAGATGCGCGCGGCTTTCGGGCCGCGAGGCAGTGACGATGACGCGTGCCGCGGTCAGCACTTTGGCGAGTTGCACCGCGATCGAGCCGACACCGCCGGCGGCGCCGGTTATCAGCAGACTGCCCTGGTCGGCGGGTTTGCCGATGCGCAGCTGCAGCCGATCGAACAGGGCCTCCCAGGCAGTGATGGTGGTCAGCGGCATCGCCGCTGCCTGCGCGAAGTCCAGGCTGCGCGGTTTCAGGCCGACGATGCGCTCGTCGACCAGATGAAGTTCGGCGTTGGTGCCGCTGCGGGTGCGCGAGCCCGCGTACCAGACTTGGTCGCCGGGTTTGAACAGTGTCACCTGCGGGCCGATCGCCTCGACGACGCCGGCAGCATCGAAGCCGAGGATCCGTGCCGCGCCCTCAGGGGGCGCGGCGGCACGCCGGACCTTTGTATCGACCGGGTTGACGGACACTGCCATCACCCGCACGAGCAGGTCGCGCCCCTGCGCCGTGGGCGCGGGCAGGTCGAGATCGACGAGCGATTGCGGGTCGTCGATCGGCAGACACTGGTAGTAGCCAACAGCTTTCATCGGGCGGTCCTGGGCAGAGAGAGAGAGAGAGAGAGAGAGAGAGAGAGGTTTCAAGGGGGCCGGTCGTTCAGCCGGGAATCTCGCGGCGATCACGATGGCGATACAGCATCAGCATCAGCGGCGCGAGACGCCGCGCAAGACCGTGCAGCGGCAGCGGCATGGGAGTGGTGAAGGGCAGGGCGAGTTCGTCCTCGCGCGTGCCGGTGACCGCCAGTGCCAGTTCGCGTCCGAGTGCGACTGAAAGCGCCACGCCGCGACCGTTGCAGCCGACCCAGGTGTAGGCGTCGGGACCGAGCCGGTGCATGCGCGGGAAATAGTCGTCGGT
>JAYVOV010000493.1:0-17028 GCA_043757735.1 Burkholderiaceae bacterium | reverse complement strand
GCAAGCCGCTGCGCCTGCAAGTGTTTCGGACTTCTTCGGCCTTGAGATGGTCTTCTCGGTCCGACAGGCTGCCAGCAGGGCATGACGCAGCACTGCTGCCTCGTTTAGCATCGCAGCAGGCATCTGTTTGTCGGTGAATCGACGCTTTCTCATGGGCTTCCCGCCGGTGAGCCGGGTCACGTTCCTCCAGCACTCAGGTGGGCGAACAACGGGGGCAACATGGTTGCTCGCGTTCAAATGATCGATCGAACGGAGGAAGGCATGGAACTCAAGGACAAGGTTGTCGTCATCACCGGCGGCAGCTCGGCCGCGCGATGGCGCGGGCGTTTCTGGGTGAAGGCGCGAAAGCCGTGATGCTGGCGGACCTCGATGCGGCGGCGGTGGCGGATGCGGCGCGCGAACTCGGCTGCGACGGCATGGCGTGCGATGTGACGGATGAATCGCAGGTCGCGGCTCTCGTCGAGCGCACGCGCCAGCGGCATGGCCCGATCGACCTGTTCTGCTCCAACGCCGGTGCCGGCGGGTCGGGTGTGCTGACCGACGCGCCGAACGCGGTGTGGCACAAGCAGTGGGAACTGCACGTGATGGCGCACGTGTATGCGGCGCGAGCGGTGCTGCCGTCGATGATCGAGCGCGGCAGCGGCTATCTGCTCAACACCGCGTCTGCTGCCGGCCTGCTCGCGGCGCTCGGATCCGGACCCTATAGCGTGACGAAGGCGGCGGCGGTGAAGCTCGCCGAGTTCATCTCGATCACGCATGGAGACGACGGCATCAAGGTCTCGGTGCTGTGTCCGCAGGGCGTAAACACTGCGATGGCGCCGCGCAGCCTCGGCGACGGCCAGACCGACGGAATCATCGAGCCCGAGCAACTGGCCCGGACGGTGCTCGAAGCGCTGCGCGCCGAGCGTTTCTACGTGTTGCCACATCCAGAGGTCGAGGAGTATGTTCGCCGCAAGGGCAATGACATCGACCGCTGGCTGCTTGGCATGCGCAAGCTGCGGCGACGCTCGGTCGGCAAAGCCTGACAGCGGCCGATTCGTCCTGCAGGAAATGGACGGCAGGCGCGAAAAACTGTACTCTGTATACAGAGTACAAAAATTGCCTGCACAACTCGTCAAACTCGACATCACGCCCGATCTGGTCGACCGGGTCTATCGCTCACTGCTCGATGCGATCAGCGAGGGCTCGCTCGCGCCCGGCCAGCGCATCACGCAGGAAGACATTGCCGAACAGCTCGCGGTGTCGCGTCAGCCCGTCCTGCAGGCGCTGCGCCTGCTCAAGAAGGACGGCTTCGTGCACGATGCGCCGGGCCGCGGTCTGCTGGTCGCGCCGCTGAACGTCGAATGGATGTGCAAGGTTTACGAAGTGCGTGGTGCGCTCGACGCACTTGCGGCAAGACTCGCCGCCGAGCAACAACACCAACTGGACCCGGATCTCGTCGCGCGTGGCCGCAAGGCTGCACGCGGCAGGAACGTCAAGGCCATGCTCGATGCCGACATGGCCTTTCACCAGGCCATCTACGACGCCGCGAGCAATCCGCTGATCTGCAGCATCGCCGATCAGTACTGGCGCCATCTGCGCCGCGTCATGGGCGCTGTTCTTCAGACCAGTCAGCGCGAGACCGTCTGGGACGAGCACGAAGCAATTGCACAGGCTATTGCCGCCGGCGAATCGCAGCGCGCGGCCGCCCTGATCGAGCAGCACAGCCAGAAGGCCAGTCACGCGCTCGCGCTGCGCCTTTCCCGAGTTCTTCAACTTGATACAGGAGGCAAACCATGAGACTCACCAGGGACCAGCTCGAACAGTTCGACCGCGACGGCTATCTGTTTTTTCCAAGCCTGTTCACGCCCGCTGAAGCCGCTGGCCTGAATGCTGCCGTGCCGGCGCTCTACGAACGGCGCGAGGCCTGCAATGTTCGCGAACTCGGCAGCGATGCCGTGCGCATCAATTTTGCCGCGCATCTGTACAGCGAGCCATTCGCGCGCCTTGCGCGCCACCCGCGGATGATCGAACCGGTGGAGGATCTGTTCGGCGAAAAGCTCTACATGCACCAGTTCAAGATCAACGGCAAGATGGCCTTCGAGGGCGACGTCTGGCAGTGGCATCAGGACTACGGCACCTGGCTGAACGACGACATGATGCCGACCGAACGCGCAATGAATATCGCCATCTTCCTCGATGATGTGAATGAATTCAACGGGCCGCTGATGTTCATCCCGGGCAGCCACAAGAAGGGGGTGGTGCAAGCCAGGCACGACCTCACCACCACCAGCTATCCGCTCTGGACGGTCGACAACGACCTGATCAGCCAGCTGGTGGCGCGCGCCGGCGGCAAGAACGGCGGCATCGTCAGCCCCAAGGGGCCGGCCGGTTCAATGATTCTTTTTCACAGCTGCCTGGTGCACGCCTCGACCAGCAATCTTTCGCCCTGGAACCGTGTGAGCGTGTACCTGAGCCTATGCGCGGTGTCCAATCACATTCGCCGCCACAAGCGTCCCGAGTACATCGCACATCGTGATTTCTCGCCGATCGAGTGCCTCCCGGATGATTGCCTGGTCAAGGATTACCCGGTTGACCTGCCCTGGAAAAGCGGTGTGCCAGCCAGCGCGCTGCTGACCACCGAGCTGGCGTTCGACGACGCCAGGAACGCAGCATGAACCTGCACGCCAAACTTCAGCAGCGCGCCGCCGAGGGCAGGCCGATTCGTATCGGCTTGATCGGCGCCGGCAAATTCGGCTCGATGTATCTCGCCCAGATCCCGCGCACACCGGGCGTTCACCTCGTGGGCATTGCCGATCTCTCGCCCGACGGCGCGCGTGCCAATCTGGCGCGTGTCGGCTGGCCCGCGGCGCAGACGCAGGCCGCGTCGATCGATGCCGCGATCAAGGATGGCAACACCCATGTCGGCGAAGACTGGCAGGCGCTGGTCCGGCACCCGGCGATCGACGTGATCGTCGAGTGCACCGGCCACCCGATTGCCGCTGTCGACCATTGTCTCGAGGCGTTTCGCCATGGCAAGCACGTGGTCAACGTCACGGTGGAGGCGGACGCGTTTTGCGGCCCGCTGCTCGCCCGCAAAGCGAGCGCGGCCGGTGTCGTCTATTCACTGGCTTTCGGCGATCAGCCGGCCCTGATCTGCGACCTCGTCGATTGGGCTCGAACCTGTGGATTTCCGGTGGTGGCTGCCGGGCGCGGGCATAAATGGCTGCCGCATTTCTGCGAGTCCACGCCCGACACCGTCTGGGGCTTTTACGGGCTCTCGGCGGAACAGGCCGTGCGGGGCGGATTGAATCCGAAGATGTTCAACAGTTTTCTGGACGGCTCGAAACCTTCCATCGAAAGCACGGCAGTGAGCAACGCCACCGGTCTTGGCGTGCCGTCGAACGGACTGCTCTATCCGCCGGCCAGTGTCGAAGACATCCCCTATGTCACGCGCCCGATCAGCGAGGGCGGAGTGCTCGAGCGCAAAGGCATGGTCGAAGTGATCTCATCGCTGGAGCCCGATGGGCGCAAGATTCCCTATGACATCCGGATGGGCGTCTGGGTGACGGTCGAAGCCGAGACCGAGTACATCAAGAACTGCTTCGAGGAATACAACGCGCATACCGATCCCAGCGGCCGCTATTTCACCTTGTACAAACGCTGGCACCTGATCGGCCTGGAGGTTGGTGTGAGCGTGGCGAGTGTGGCGCTGCGCCGCGAGCCCACCGGTGTCGCCACTGGCTGGAACGCCGATGTGGTCGCGACCGCCAAGCGTGATCTCGCGATCGGCGAGACTCTCGACGGCGAAGGCGGCTACACGGTATGGGGGAAGCTGCTGCCGGCCGCCACCTCAATGCGGATAGGTGGGCTGCCGCTCGGCCTTGCGCACAATGTGCGCCTGGTCCGTGCGGTCAAGAAGGGCCAGAGCCTGAGCTGGGCCGATGTGGCGATCGACTCCACGACGCACGCGTATCAGGTGCGTCGCGAGATGGAGAATCTGTTCAGCGAACCGCCGATCCGCGGTGTTCAGCGCAGCGAAACCGTCTGACTCAATTGCGCAGAGGCCTGGCCGAGTTCCTGCATCTTGCCGGCCAGCTGGCGCATTGAAGCGGCCATCCAGACCATCGACGTCTGGATCCGCTCGGCGTCATTTTTGCCGGCGACCTGTTCTTCGAGTCTGCGCAGGGTTGCTTTGGCTTGTGCGGAAACCGCCGGCCCTGCCTTGGCCATCTCGAGCGCCAGTACAGCTTTGCGCCGAGCTTCGAATGCGGCCGGATCGCGTTGGTAGAGTTCAGCCCACTCGTCGAATTCAAATTTTTGCATGATGCCCGCCTGCCTTTGGTCGGCGCCCATCGCCGCTTGTCGGCCATTCTTGACCGACTGTCTGCTGCGCACCGTGATTTTTCGCACAGTAACCCAGTACCGGCACCGGGGGAAGGGGTTGAGCGCTTACTCCCGCCTGCCTAGCAGCAGCAGACTGACCGCCCAGCTGATCAGACTGTAAAGCACGGCGGCAAGCACCGCCCAGCCGAAGCTGGCAACTGAAAACCCGTCTAGAAACCGAGCGGTCAACCAGAACAGCAGACCGTTGATCACGAAGGTGAACAGGCCCAGCGTGAGCAGATTGATCGGCAGGGTCAGCAGCAGCAGTACCGGGCGAATCAGGGTGTTGAGCAGACCGAGCACCAGTGCCCCAGCCAGCGCCGTCCCGAATCCGCTGATTTTGACCGCCGGCAGCAGCCACGGCAGTGCCAAAAGGCACAGCGCGTTGATTGCCCAGCCGAGCAGCAGGCGCATGGCGCCTACTTGACCATCAGAACGGGCGTCTTGGCGAGTTCCATCACGCGCTGCGCGACCGAGCCCATAAGCAGGTTTTTGATGGCCGAACGGCCTTTGGAGCCGAGCACGATGAGGTCGAATTTGCCCTCATGCGCCGCGGCGGCGATTTCAGCACCCAGGTTGCCGGTGCGTATCACCATGTCGTGGCGCACGCCGGCCTTGTCCAAGGCTTTGCGGCTCTCGGCGAGGTCTTGCTCGGACAGGTCGCGGAGGTATTCGGTGACGGCCTGTTTGCCGACGAAACGCTCGGCATGGCGCAGGGCGATATCGTCGTGAACGCTGATCAGCGTGATGATGGAGTCTGACTTCAGATCTTCGGTCAGTCTGGCGGCGAATTTGACCGCCCGCAGCGCATTCTTCGAGCCGTCGGTGGCAACGAGTATTTTCATATTGGTATCGCTCCTTGCAGAACGGCCTCAGGCGGCGCTCTTTTGGGGCAGCATCTTCTGCAATTCGCCCGATTGATGCATTTCTGAAAGGATGTCCGATCCGCCGACAAATTCGCCATTCACATAGAGCTGCGGAATGGTCGGCCAGTTGGCGAAGTCTTTGATCGCCTGCCGGACATCGTCGTCTTCGAGCACATTGACCGTGACGAGATTGCTGACACCGCAGGTCTTCAGGATCTGCACGCAACGGCCGGAAAAGCCGCACTGCGGAAACTGGGCGGTGCCCTTCATGAACAAAACGATCGGGTTATCGGTGATGGTCTTCTGAATGAATGCTTTGGCGTCCATGGCTTTGCTCCGTGATATACCCCGCCATTCTAGGGCAGGATCGAAGAATCGTCCGGGTTTGAGCGAAGCCCTGCCATGCGTGCGCTGGTGATGCGCTCATGTTGTTGCACGTCGCGCACTGTGCAGACCTGGATGAATCCGGCCTCGATCATCAGTTGCCGCACTGCCGGACCCTGGTCCCAGCCATGTTCGACCATCAACAGACCGGCTGTGTTCAGGTGGCTCGGCGCGCCGGCGACGATTTCACGCAGATCGGCCAGCCCGTCGGCGCCGGCGGCCAAGGCTTGTCGCGGCTCAAAGCGCAGGTCGCCGGCGGCCAGATGGGGGTCATTTTCAGCAATATAAGGCGGATTGGACAAGACGATGTCGAAGCCTTCTGCCGCAGCGGCGACCGACCACCACGACCCTTCGCGCCAGTCGATCTTGCCACCGGGCCGGTCACCGAGCAGGGCCAGTGCATTGCGCACGGCAACCCGCAGTGCCGCACTGTCGCGATCGCCGGCCACTACCCGCAGGTCGGGACGCGCATGGGCCAGCGCGACAGCGATGGCGCCGCTGCCGGTGCCCAGATCGAGCACTTTCGCGCCGGGACCCGCCTGTTCGATCGCGAGGTCGACCAGCAGCTCGGTTTCTGGCCTGGGAATGAGCACCGCTGGATCAACCTTGAATGTCAGACCGCGAAACTCGCGCTGGCCCACCAGGTACGCTATTGGTTCGCCAGCGCGCCGGCGCGCCGCCAGGGCCTTGAATCGATGGCGGCAGGCGGGGTCGGCGAGGTCCGCGCCGTGCGCGATCAGCCATTCGCGAGACCGGCCGCTGGCGTGGCTCATCAGCACGCGGGCCTCGAGCCGCGACAAACCGGCTCGCGCGAGCAGGTGGTCGATGGACTCGGGGATGTCGGCCGGCATCGACGGCGGCGCTTCGTCTGGGGAGCGGTTCAGACCGCGTCGGCCAGCGCGGCGAGCTGATCGGCCTGGTGCGCGGTGCCGAGCGAGTTCAGCACCTCATCGAGTTCACCGTCCATGACCCGCTCGAGTTTGTAGAGCGTGAGCCCGATCCGGTGATCGGTGAACCGGCCCTGCGGGAAGTTATACGTACGGATGCGCTCGGAGCGGTCGCCCGAGCCGACCAGCGATTTGCGATGTGCCGCCTCCTTGGCGTGCGCCTCGCGCTCCTGGCGGTCGCGCAGGCGGGTGGCGAGCACTTTCATCGCCTTGTCGCGGTTGCGGTGCTGCGATCGATCGTCCTGACACTCGACCACGATACCCGTGGGCAGGTGGGTGATGCGCACCGCGGATTCTGTCTTGTTGACGTGCTGCCCGCCTGCGCCCGACGCACGAAAGACGTCGATGCGGAGTTCTTCCGGGTCGATCTTCACATCGCCGAGTTCGTCGGCTTCGGCCATCACCGCCACCGTGCAGGCCGAGGTGTGGATGCGGCCTTGCGCTTCGGTTTCCGGCACGCGCTGCACACGGTGACCGCCGGACTCGAATTTCAGGCGCGAATAGGCCGCGTCGCCGGCGATGCGCACGATCACTTCCTTGTAGCCGCCCAGCTCCGACGCGCTTTCGGACATCAGTTCGGTCTGCCAGCCTTGCCGTTCGGCGTAGCGCAGGTACATGCGGAGCAGGTTGCCGGCAAACAGCGCCGACTCGTCGCCGCCGGTGCCGGCCCGGATCTCCAGAATCACATTGCGTTCGTCATTGGGGTCGCGTGGCAGCAAAAGCCGCTGCAGCTCGGCCTCCTCTGCGCTGCGTCGGGTGTCGGCGGCGGCCAGTTCCTCGTCGCCGAAGGCGCGCATCTCGGGATCCCCGCGCATGCCCTGCGCCGCCTGGGCGTCGGCCACCGCTTGTTTCCATGCGAGCAGGTGACCGACCACCTGGGTCAGTTCGGAATGTTCCCGGTTCAGGCGGCGCAATACGTTGAGGTCGCGCGCCGCGTCTGCGCTGGACAACAGCAGGTTCACTTCGGCGAGGCGCTGCTCGAGGCTTTCGAGCCGAGCCAGCATGGTCGGTTTCATGGGGCAGGCAGAGAGGTGGAGCCGAGTGCGACAAAAAGCGCGAGGGCGTCTTCAGTCGCGTCCGGGGTAGAGCTGATCGAGAAGGCGCACCAGGGTGTCGCGGTCTTCACCGGGACGTTGCAGCAGCGTGGTGGGGGCATGCAGGAATTTGCTGGTCAGACCTTGCGCCAGGGCTTCGAGCACCGTGGCCGGATCGTCGCCGCGCGCCAGCGATCGGCGCGCGCGGTCCAGTTCAGCCTGCTTGAGCGCTTCGCCTCGGGCATGCAGCTGGCGGATGACCGGCACTGCCTGTCTGGCGGACAGCCACTGCATGAAGGAATCGACGCGGGTTTCGATGATGGCTTCGGCCTGTGCTACCGCCGCCTGGCGGTTTTCGACGCCTGACTGCACCACTTTGCCGAGATCGTCGACGGTGTAGAGGAAAACATCGTCGAGGCGGGCGACTTCGGGTTCGATGTCGCGCGGAACGGCCAGATCGACCATGAAAATGGGCCGACGCCGGCGCGCTTTGGTGGCGCGCTCCACCATGCCCAGGCCGATGATGGGCAGGGTGCTGGCGGTACACGAGACGACGATGTCGAATTTGTCGAGAGAATCGGGCAGCTCGTTCAGGCGCAAGGTGCTGCCGTTGAACTGCCGAGCGAGTTTTTCGCCGCGTTCCAGGGTACGGTTGGCCACCACAATGGCCTTGGGGTGCTGGGCTGCGAAATGGGTGGCGCACAACTCGATCATTTCGCCGGCACCCACGAACAAAACCCGGGTCTCGCGCAGATCTTCGAAGATGCGCCGGGCCAGGCGGACCGCGGCGGCGGCCATCGATACCGAATGGGCGCCGATCTCGGTGTTGGTGCGAACCTCTTTGGCGACCGCAAACGAGCGCTGAAAGAGCTGGTGCAGATGGGTGCCGAGCGAACCGGCGTCCTGGGCGACCCGGACCGCCTCTTTCATCTGCCCGAGGATCTGCGGCTCGCCCAGCACCATCGAGTCGAGGCCCGCGGCAACCCGGAACGCGTGCCGAACCGCCTGGCCGTTGGGCAGCACATACAGGTGCGAATCGAGCAGGCCGGCACTCAGGCCCTGGCGTTGCGACAGCCACTGCGACATCGCGGGCGGCACCTCGCCGGGGTTTTCAGTGGCGCAATAAATTTCTGTGCGATTGCAGGTGGACAGGATGGCGCCTTCCGGCACCAGGGAGTTCAGGTGCGTGCGCATATCGGCCAGCGCTTCACGCAGTACTTCGCCCGGAAAAGACACACGCTCGCGCACCGAAACGGGTGCGGTGGTGTGGTTCAGGCCAAGCGCGAGCAGATACATACAGGGTGAAGTGTACCGGCCAGCGGGCCGCGACGGGCAGTGCGGCGCTGATCAGTCACTGCTGGCGCCGAGAAACAGCTTGTATGCCGGATGGTGTGTGACGTCCTCGTGCGCGTAACCCAGGCCGGCCAGGAACGCCTTGAAAGCCCGTTTTTCATTGGTCGGCACCTGGATCCCGACCAGGATGCGGGCGTAGTCGGCGCCGTGGTTGCGGTAGTGGAACAAGGAGATGTTCCAGTTAGGGCTCATGCTCGAGAGAAATTTCATCAGTGCGCCCAGGCGCTCCGGGAACTCGAACCGATACATCAGTTCGTCGCGCGCCAGGGGCGAGCGGCCGCCGACCAGGTGGCGGATATGCAGCTTGGCCAGTTCGTCATCGGTCAGGTCCAGGGTTGCGAAGCCGGTGGCTCTCAGGCCCTCGGCGATCTCGGCGGCATCGCTGCGGCGCTGAATCTGGATGCCCACAAAAACATGCGCCTGCCGGGCGTCCGCGATCCGGTAATTGAACTCGGTGACATTGCGCGGGCCCACCGTCTCGCAGAATCGTCGAAAGCTGCCGCGCTCTTCGGGAATCGTTACCGCGAACACCGCCTCGCGCTGTTCGCCGATCTCGGCGCGCTCGGACACGAAGCGCAGCCGATCAAAGTTCATGTTAGCGCCACAGGCCACCGCCACCAGGGTCTGGCCTGCGATGCCTTCGCGCTCGACGTAGACCTTGGCGCCGGCAATGGCCAACGCGCCCGAGGGCTCGAGGATCGAGCGCGTGTCCAGGAACACGTCCTTGATCGCCGCGCACAACTGATCGGTGTCGACCAGAATGATTTCGTCGACATACTCCTTGCACAGCCGGAAGGTTTCTTCACCCACCTTGCGCACGGCGGTACCGTCGGCAAACAGGCCGACATCGGTGAGTTCGATGCGCCGGCCCGCCTTCAGCGAGCGGTCCATTGCGTCGGAGTCGGTGGTCTGCACGCCGATGATCCGGATGTCCGGGCGCACCTGCTTCACGTAAGCTGCGATGCCCGAGATCAGTCCGCCGCCGCCGATGGCAGCGAAGATCGCGTGAATCGGCGCCTGGTGCTGGCGCAGGATCTCCATGCCGATCGTGCCGTTGCCGGCGATCACGTCTGGATCGTCGAACGGGTGGACGAAGGTGAGTTGCTGTTCGCGCTGCAGTTCGAGCGCAAAACCGTAGGAATCTGTGTAGCTGTCGCCAAACAGGACCACTTCGGCGCCCCGGCCGCGCACGGCGTCCACCTTCACCTGGGGCGTGGTGATCGGCATCACGATCACCGCCCGGCAGCCCATCCGCCTGGCGGCCAGTGCGACACCCTGCGCGTGATTGCCGGCGGAGGCTGCGATCACGCCGCGCGCCAGCTGCTCGGGCGGCAGGTGCGCCATCTTGTTGTAGGCGCCGCGCAGCTTGAACGAAAAGACGTCCTGCATGTCCTCGCGCTTGAGCATCAGCCGGTTGCCCAGCCGGGCCGACAGCAAGGGCGCCTCGTCGAGCGGCGATTCACGGGCCACGTCATAGACCTTGGCGGTCAGGATGCGTTTGAGGTACTGATTGGGCATGGGACGATCTCAGGATTCAGTGCACTCGAGGCCCCGCGACGAGCGCGCCGGCGGCGATCAGGCAGGAATTCTCGCGACGTGGACAGCGCCAGTTTCGACAATATCCGCGTGAAGCCGACATTCTAGTGCCCGTGTCAGAGTCCGCCGCAGCAGGCTGGCCGCGAGGCCGCTGCTAGGATTCACCTTCGACAGTCCCCTGAACTCTTTTGCCATGCAAAGCCTCGTTGAATATCTGATCGGCTGGTTTGCCCTGCCGCGCAACGGCCTGACGTCGGTGTTTCTGATCGCATTCGTGTCGGCGACACTGCTGCCCCTGGGTTCTGAACCGGCGGTCTTCGGCTATGCAAAACTGAATCCCGACCAATTCTGGATCGTGGTGCTGGTGGCCACCGCCGGCAATACGCTGGGCGGCGCGGTCAGCTACTGGATGGGCCTGGGCGCCAATGCTGCGATCGCGCAGGGCCGCCAGGGAAGATACCTGGGCTGGTTCGAGCGCCTGGGCCCGAAAGCGCTGTTCGCCTCGTTCCTGCCCGTGGTGGGCGATCCCATGTGCGCGCTCGCCGGCTGGTTGCGGCTCGCATTCTGGCCCTGCGTGTTTTGGATCGCACTCGGTCGGGTCGTGCGCTATACCGTCATGACGGCGCTGCTGCTCTGGGTACCGGACACCTGGTGGAAGGCATTGCTGGCGCCGTTCGGCGGGTGAGTGCCGCGCGGCGCGGGTGAGCGGCGCATGGATTGTCCACCGGCGACGGAGCCCCTGCCGGCCGGGCAGGTTTGCTGCAGTGCAAGAGAGGCCGCGATAGAATGGTGTTTTAAGTGAATGCCCGATGAACGCGCCGCTGCCGCTGTCCGCCCTGCACGCCGATGCCGAGAGCCCGGCTCGTCTGCGTGAGATTCCCTACAACTACACGTCGTTCAGCGATCGCGAGATCGTCGTGCGCCTGTTGGGTGAGGATGCCTGGCGCCTGCTCGATGAATTGCGCGGCGAGCGCCGCACCGGCCGCTCCGCGCGCATGCTCTTCGAGGTGCTGGGCGACGTCTGGGTGGTGCGGCGCAATCCGTATCTTCAGGACGACCTGATCGACAACCCCAAACGTCGGCGGATGCTGATCGAGGCGCTGCATCACCGTCTGCATGAAATCGACCGCCGCCGCACCCGCGATCTCGAAGGCAATTCTGATCCAGTGGCCCATCTGAGGGCTGACCGTGTCGAGCGCCTCGTGCAACTGGCGATCGATGCGGTGACGGCCTTCGCAGACGAGTTCGGCGCCGCCGACCGATTGCGTCGACGGGCCGCCCGGCTGCTCGCAAAGCACACGCATCGCGACAACATCCGCTTCGATGGCATGTCGCGGGTCTCCCACGTCACCGATGCCACCGACTGGCGCGTCGAATACCCGTTCGTGGTGCTGATGCCCGACAGCGAGACCGAAATGGCGCCCCTGGTTGCCGCCTGCATCGAGCTCGGACTGACCATCATTGCCCGTGGCGGTGGCACCGGCTACACCGGTGGCGCGGTGCCGCTCACCGCAATGTCGGTGGTGATCAACACCGAAAAACTCGAGCGCCTCGATCCGGTCACCCAGATGCGCCTGCCCGGCATGGACCACGACGTGGCCACCGTGTTCTCGGAGGCGGGTGTGGTCACGAAGCGGGTGACCGAGGCCGCCGAACGCGCCGGCCTGGTCTTTGCGGTCGACCCCACCTCGCTGGAAGCCTCGTGCATCGGCGGCAACATCGCGATGAACGCCGGCGGCAAAAAGGCCGTGCTGTGGGGCACGGCGCTGGACAACCTTGCCTGGTGGCGGATGGTCGATCCGCAGGGCAACTGGCTGGAAGTGACCCGCGTCGGCCACAACATGGGCAAGATCCACGAAGTGGCAATCGCCAGTTTCGAGCTGCGCTGGTATGCGCCGAGTCAGCTCGATGCCGATGGCGCCATGCGTGGCGAGCCCATCCGCAGCGAGCGGCTCGACATCCCCGGGCCGCGCTTTCGCAAGGCAGGCCTGGGCAAAGACGTCACCGACAAGTTCCTGGCTGGCCTGCCCGGCATCCAGAAAGAAGGCTGCGACGGCCTCATCACCTCGGCGCGCTGGGTGCTGCACAAGATGCCCAAGCATGTCCGCACGGTTTGCCTGGAGTTCTTCGGCCAGCCCAAGGATGCGGTGCCCTCGATCGTCGAAATCAAGGACTATCTCGACGGGCTCAGCCGCGCCGCCGCGAGTGGCGCGCCGGATGCGCCGCCCCGGGTGCTGCTGGCGGGTCTCGAGCACCTCGACGAGCGTTACCTGCGCGCGGTTGGTTACTCCACCAAGTCGCGGCGCGGCGGCTTGCCCAAGATGGTGCTGTTCGGCGACATCGTCGGTGACGAAGACGCGGCCGTGGCGCGCGCTGCGGCCGAGGTCGTTCGCCTGGCCAACGGCCGCTCCGGCGAGGGCTTCACCGCCGTCTCCCCGGAGGCGCGCAAGACCTTCTGGCTCGACCGCTCCCGCACCGCGGCCATCGCACGCCATACCAACGCGTTCAAGATCAACGAAGACGTGGTGATTCCGCTGCCGCGCATGGGCGAATACACCGACGGCATCGAGCACATCAACATCGAGCTCTCGACCCGCAACAAGCTGCGCCTGCTCGACGAGCTCGAGCCCCTGTTCGAAGGCCAGATCCTGCTCGGCAAGACCGACGACGTCGAACGCCAGCGGATGTCGGCCGACGAACTCGTGGCCGAGCGCACCCGGCAGGCCGGCGAACTGATCGCCACCACACGCGCGCGCTGGCGTTTTCTGCTGGAAAACATCGACCGGCCGCTGGCCCAGATTCGTGAACTGCTGGCCACGGTCGGCCTGGCCCCGATCCAGAGCGAGGCCGATGTGCGGATCGCCAATGACCCGGCGGCCACGCTGTTTGTGCTGCTGCAAGACCGCAGCATCCGGGTCTCCTGGAAGGCCGAGCTTCGCGAGCCGCTGGCGCGCATTCTGCAGGGCCAGGCCTTCCTGCCGCTGCTCAAGCGCTGCGACGAAACCCACAAGCGGGTGCTGCGCAGCAGGGTTTTCGTTGCGCTGCACATGCATGCCGGTGACGGCAACGTGCACACCAATCTGCCGGTCAACTCCGACGACTACGGCATGCTCAAGGAGGCCGAAGCCGCGGTGGCGCGCATCATGGCGCTGGCTCGCTCGCTCGATGGCGTGATCTCCGGCGAGCATGGCATCGGCATCACCAAGCTCGCGTTCCTCTCCGAGGACGAACTCGCCGAGTTCCGCGACTACAAACTGAGGGTCGATCCGGAAGGGCGGTTCAATCGCGGCAAGCTGCTGAGCGGCGGCGACCTTCGCAATGCCTACACCCCGAGCTTCGGGCTGATGGGTGCGGAGTCGCTGATCCTGCAGGCATCTGACATCGGCGCAATCGCCGATTCGATCAAGAACTGCCTGCGCTGCGGCAAATGCAAGCCGGTCTGCGCCACGCATGTGCCGCGCGCCAATCTGCTCTATTCACCGCGCAACAAAATTCTCGCCACCTCGCTGCTGGTCGAGGCCTTTCTCTACGAGGAACAGACCCGGCGCGGCGTTTCGATCAAACACTGGGACGAGTTCTCGGACGTGGCCGATCACTGCACCGTCTGCCACAAGTGCCTGACACCGTGCCCGGTCGACATCGACTTCGGCGATGTTTCCATGAACATGCGCAATCTGCTGCGCAAGATGGGCAAGAAGAAGTTCAACCCCGGCAATGCCGCGGCAATGTTCTTCCTGAATGCCAAAGACCCGAACACAATCAACCTCACCCGAGCGGCGATGGTCGGCCTGGGCTACAAGGCGCAGCGCATTGCGCACGACCTGTTCAGCAAGTTCGCCCGCAAGCAGACCAGCAAGCCGCCCGCTACGGTGGGCAAGGCGCCGATCAAGTCGCAGGTCATCCATTTCATCAACAAGAAGATGCCGGGCAACCTGCCCAAGAAGACGGCGCGCGCGCTGCTCGACATCGAAGATGCGCGTTACGTGCCGATCATCCGAGATCCCAAAGGCACGACTGCCGACTCAGAAGCAGTGTTCTACTTTCCGGGCTGCGGCTCGGAGAGGCTGTTCTCTCAGGTCGGGCTGGCAACACAGGCGATGCTCTGGCAGGTGGGAGTCCAGACGGTGCTGCCACCCGGGTATCTTTGTTGCGGCTATCCGCAGCGGGGCTCGGGTCAGTTCGACAAAGCCGAGCAGATCATCACCGACAACCGGGTGCTGTTCCACCGGATGGCCAATACCCTCAACTACCTCGACATCAAGACGGTGGTGGTGAGTTGCGGCACCTGCTACGACCAGTTGCAGGGGTACGAGTTCGAGAAGGTGTTCCCGGGCTGCCGGATCATCGACATCCATGAATACCTGATGGAAAAGGGCGTCCGGCTGGAAAGCGTGACAGGCACCCGCTACATGTACCACGAGCCCTGTCACACGCCCATGAAGACGTATGCATCGAGCAAGGTGCTCGGCAGCCTGATGAACGAAGCGCTCAACGGGCGCATCGACAAGAACGATCGCTGCTGCGGTGAAAGCGGCACACTGGCGGTGACCCGGCCTGATATCTCCACCCAGGTGCGCTTTCGCAAGGAAGAGGAAATGCGTCTTGGTGCGCAGGCGCTGCGCGACCTGCCGGTCAAGGCCGCGCCGACGCCCGCAGCGCCGCACGCGAACGCGCCGGGGTCAGCGGACAGAACCGCCGAGCGCGCGCCGGCGGGCTTCGATGGCCCGGTAAAAATCCTGACCTCGTGCCCGTCTTGCCTGCAGGGCCTGTCGCGCTACGAAGGCGACACCGGGGTGCAGGCGGACTACATTGTGGTCGAGATCGCGCGCCATCTGCTGGGCGAGAACTGGATGGCCGATTATGTCGCCCGCGCCAATGAAGGTGGGATCGAGCGCGTGCTCGTCTGACGCGCCAGCCCGGGGCACGCTGCGATGCTGTCCGGTCGTCGATGGCCAGGCCGGACGAATTGGGATCCGGCGTCGCTACCTGGGATCTGCCGGCGAACCTGATGGCCGCCAGGTCCGCGCTGGCAGAGGCCCAGCAGCCCGGGAAGTAGTGGCCACCGACGTACTGACCTGCCTCGTTGATCCCGTCCGGGCCGTAAGGCTGGCCATACGCAGTGAGTGAAACGAACCCGCAGCGGCCGGTCTACTGCTTGCCGCCCAGGCCCGTTGGTGTCTGCGCTGTTGTCTGGCGGCTGCGACCGAACACGCCGACGCGGTCGTGATGCGGGTCGCTCAGCGCCCACTCCACGGTTCGCGCGGCGCCGCCGCTGCCGTCGGCCGATAACGGCCGGTTGGTGCCGGAGTCAGGGGGTGCGGCGCAGCGCAACCGGCTTGATTTTCAGCCGTTGGGCGTTCCGTGCCAGGACGTCGTCCAGAGTGGCAGGTGCTTCGCGCCGGCCGCCTCGGCGCATGCCAGGTGCAGCGCATCGCCGGCGCGCAGTGCGCTGGCGGCATCCAGCGCCAGCTCGGCCGCGCGATCACCACCGTGAGGACTCTGAGCTTCGATCCCGCCGGTCGGGTCCTGCAGCAGGTGAGTTCGGTCGGCGGCGGCGAGAACTGGCACTACGGCGGCGGCAAAAAGACCGAGTTCGCCGGCCGCTGGGTGGCGCGCGACGGCGTGGTTCATGTCCAGGCGGAAGGCGGCGGCGAGTTTGTGCCAGCTGGCCGCTATCGGTTTGCCGATGCTTATCTGATCACCGAGAACGCCCAGGGGCGGCTGGTCTGGCGCCGGCGATGATCTAAAATCGCTGCAAACCCACAGGAGACAACTTGCCATGTACAAACCCTTCGATCTCACCGGCCGCACCGCGGTCATCACCGGCGGCAATGGCGGCATCGGCCTGGGCATGGCACGTGCCCTGCTCGACAGTGGTGTCCATGTTGCGATCTGGGGCTCCAACCCCGCCAAGACAGAAGCCGCGCGCGAAAAGCTCGTCGCCGGCGGTGGCAAGGTGGAGGCGATCGTCTGCGACGTCGCCGATGAGGCCGCGGTCGATCAGGCCTTTGCGGAATCGCTGTCCCGCCTGGGCCGCGTCGACGCCTGCTTTGCCAATGCCGGGGTCTCTTCCAAGGGCACCCTGCTGGTCGACATGGACTACGCAGAATTCCAGCGTGTGCTCAATGTCAACTTGAATGGCGTGTTCCTGACCTTTCGGGCGGCGGCGCGCCACATGGCGAAGCGTGGCGGTGGCGGATCGCTGGTTGCCACCGCTAGCACTGCCGCTGTCGAGGGCGCGGCGCGCAACAGCCACTATGGCGCCTCGAAGGGCGCGGTCACTTCGTTCTGCCGTGCGCTGGCGGTGGAGCTTGCCCGTCACCAGATCCGGGTCAACTCCATTTTGCCCGGGTGGATCGAGACCGACATGACGTCGCGATCGTTCAACAACGAGCGCTTTCGCGACAACGTGCTGCCGCGCATTCCGGCGCGTCGCTGGGGCACGATTGAAGATTTCGGCGGCGCCGCTGTCTGGCTGATGAGCGATGCCTCGTCTTACATGACGGGCGAGCAGATGCTGATCGACGGCGGCTACACCAAGTT